>SKQJ01000240.1 GCA_007119075.1 Bacteroidales bacterium
CCATCAACTTTAAAAATCCAGGCGGGCTTATCACTTAATCCTTTTCAGATCGTCAGGTGTATCTATGGCGATAGTGTCGTCGGTGGTCTCTATAACCTTTATCCTGTAACGGTTTTCAAGCCATCTGTTTTGTTCCAGCGATTCGGCAATTTCAAGAGGAGAGGGTTCCAATCGGGTAATCTCCTGCAGAACATCATAACGATATGCATACATGCCGATATGCCGGAAGAAGGGATAGGCCTCAAGCCACTCATTCTCCGGCTTTTCCCTGATATATGGTACAGGCGACCGGCTGAAATATATGGCAAACCCGTCTTTGTCGGATATCACCTTGGGAATATCGGGATTGAATATGTCATTGCCCGATTCTATCCTTTTGGAAAGAGTGGCGATCTGAATATTTTTATCTTCGAAACACTCTGCAAGCAGCTTGATCTGACCGGGCTGAATAAAGGGCTCGTCTCCCTGAATGTTTATTACCACATCATAGGCAATTCCGGTGGAGGCGGTTATTTCGGCGGCGGCCTCAGCGCACCGGTCCGTTCCGCTCTTGTGGGCAACGGAGGTCATCATAGCCAGTCCACCGAACTCTTCCACAGCCTTTAAGATTCTTTCGTCATCTGTTGCAACCACTACATTATCAAGTGCTTTGCTGGCCTGCTCCCATGTTCTCATGATCATGGGCTTACCCTTGATCATTATAAGGGGCTTGCCCGGAAAGCGTGTGGATCCGTAACGGGCCGGGATTATTCCGAGTTGTTGCATAATGGCTTATCTAAACATTTAAGGATTTTAATAAAATATTAACGGATTGCAGAAGCTGTCAATTTCTCGCAGCAAATTAACTAAAAAACTATTTAGTTTGTAAATTTGTCATGTTTTTTGATGCACAGGAAGCATGCATCATGGTTTAATATGCTATTTTGGCATGTTTGCCGGCAGGAGGATTCGAGTGGACGGGTATTTTGATGAAATCGATAAATAAAAATGGATATTCAGGCAATTAAACAAAGATTTGAAATCATAGGCAATTCACAGGGGCTTAACCGGGCAATTGAGGTTGCCTACAGGGTAGCTCCCACTGATTTGTCGGTGCTTATATCGGGCGAAAGCGGAGTGGGCAAGGAAGTTTTTCCCCAGATCATCCACAGGTTCAGCGCCAGAAAACACGGCCCATATATTGCCGTTAACTGTGGCGCGATTCCCGAAGGCACCATTGATTCGGAACTTTTCGGCCACCAGAAAGGTTCTTTCACGGGAGCCCACGAAAACCGCAGCGGTTATTTTGAAGAAGCCAACAACGGAACGATCTTTCTGGATGAGGTGTCCGAACTTCCTTTGTCCTCCCAGGTGAGACTGCTCAGGGTACTGGAATCGGGAGAATTTATCAAAGTAGGTTCATCAAAGGTCATAAAGACAAATGTACGGATTGTTGCCGCTACCAATGAGGATATTGTAAAGCTGATGGGGGAGGGCAGATTTCGTGAAGATCTTTATTACCGGCTCAATACGGTTCCGGTATCAATTCTCCCGCTAAGGGAAAGACCGGAAGACATTATTTTATTGTTCAGGAAGTTTGCGATGGATTTCGCAGAAAGGTATCGCATGCCTGAAATTAAGCTGGATGAGGAGGCAAGGCAAATGCTGCTGAATTATGACTGGCCGGGAAATGTCAGACAACTGAAAAATATTACCGAGCAGATTTCAATTATTGAAAAAAACCGTGAAATAGATGCGGAAATACTCAGAAAGTATCTTCCCGATTATCTCAATGAGAGATTTCCTGCCCTGATAAATACGCAAAGGGACAAATCGTCATTTTCCTCCGAAAGGGAAATTCTTTATAAAATCCTTTTCGATATGAAAAGCGATATGAATGATCTGAAAAAACTTGTTCATGCAATTATTGAAAAAAGCCCGCACGATCTGAAAATTGACGACAACCGTTTGATGGACAAGCTTTATGAGGATGTCAATCCTCTGCCTGACCAGCATTCCCAGAGACTTCCCGACCTGGTGAGACCTGACTCCAAGCATATTGAGGATACGGAAGAAATAATTGAGGAATCTTTATCGTTACAAGATAAGGAAGTTGAACTTATTAAAAGAGCGCTTGACAAATACAGCGGAAAACGGAAAATGGCTGCCGAAGAGCTGGGTATTTCCGAGCGGACGCTTTACAGGAAGATAAAACAATATGATATTGACTGAAAAAATACGCATCAGGGCGTTTTTCATTGTTTTTGCAATAATTGCCTTAATACCAGGATGCAAATATTATTCTTTTACGGGCGCATCTATACCCCCGCAGCTGGAGACCATTTCAGTGCAGTTTTTTGAAAACAGGGCACCTATAGTCAATCCTTCGCTGAGCCAGGAACTGACCGATGCTCTGAAAGACAGGTTTCAGGCACGGACCCCTCTGAGGCTCACAAATGATTTGGGAGACGCCGATTTTGAAGGGGCTATTACCGATTACCGTACCCAGCCTGTATCGGTCCAGGCCGATGAACGGGCAAATCTTGAACGCCTGACAATCTCGGTCAGGGTAACCTACACCAATACGGCCGACCCCGATCTGAATTTTGAAGCTTCTTTTTCAAGGCACGAGGATTATGATGCCAGGCAGGGACTGACTGCAGTCGAGTCAGACCTGGTAAGGAAAATCATCGACCAGCTTACAGAAGATATTTTTAACCGTGCTTTTGTCAACTGGTAATTTTTTAATAAGTTTAGTGCCTTAATGTAAGAGGTTGCCCATGAACAGGGACGAATTTATAGAATATCTTGAAAGCCCTGACAAGCTAAACGGAGATCACGTAGAAGACTTAAAGGGGCTTTTACAGGAGTACCCTTATTTCCAGACAGCCCATATGCTTCTGGTCAAGGCCCTGGATAACCTGAAAGACCTTAAATTCGGGAACCAGCTTAAAATTTCCGCTGCCCATATCGGCGACAGGCATATACTTTTCAATCTCGTTCATCAGCATAAATATTCTGCCCATACTCAAGCAGATCAGGATATTGAA
>SKQJ01000111.1 GCA_007119075.1 Bacteroidales bacterium
CTAATTCAAAATCATGGTAAACGGATACTTCAGCATGAATTTCCTGCCATTGAGGCGTTCCCTTATACTTTTCCTCAATCGACCTTAAGGCACGGGCCAGGGTATTGGTTCCACCCTGCTGTAAACAAGCTCCTGAATATCGAACTCATTGGAGTAAAGTTGATTATAACTTTTCATTCAGCCGTAACGGATAAAGCCCATACTTCATTATCAGGTGTCTCAATAATACCAGGCAGCTCAACAGTTGCCGGTTCCTCCCATTCAGAAGTTCTTACATTAAGCCATCTTAACTGATATCGTCCCTGTCTGATATTCAGTCTTATGCTTCCGCCGGCAGGGAAATAGAGCAGATATTCCCCCTGATCATTTGCCAGACAATATGCTTCATTTTCTGACCTTTCAGAAAGCAACCCGTTGGCAGGATAGCTGCTGAAAATATCTACTGATTCTGTCAGCATCCTCATGCTCCTGATATATGACATCGCGATATCCCTGTCCCCAAGCCCGTAAGGCGGCCGGTGAAAGCGCACAGAGGCAGCACCTGCAAAAATATTCCGGCAGAATCGTTCTGCCCCCACCTGGTGAGATCCCCAGCCTATATCGTCAGCACCGTAAATTTTCGTGTTGTTGACAGGCCTTAATATTCCGGATTTCTGGACCTCATTCCAGATATATAAGCCTGTTTTATAGTGGGTTTCACCAACCTGAAAATTGTGGTTCGAAATATCCAGGTAAGAATAATTTTCCGGATCATACAGTGTATTTGAAACACTGGCACGCCGCGTAAAAAAATGGGTGGCCGGATTCTGGACAACGGCCTCTTTCACTGCGCCATCGGTCGGATCAAAAGTATCATACATCTCAGTCACTTCGATCTTCCGGTCTGCCTCACCTGCCCTTAGCCTGATATACTGCGCCCAGTACAGGGACCACTTTGGGTCTGCATTAGTCTCGTTATCTATAACGTACAGCACATGGTCAAAATCAAGGCTGATTGACAGCAGTTTATCCACAAACTTCTTCTGGTAACCAAGAACCACCAGGTCAATTTCAAAATCGAACGGATAGGCCAGGGGAAGAGTGGTGTTGAAAAAAGGATTTATCAGCTGGTATCCGTTTGACCTGAAAAGATTGTACAGTCCTGATTCTGACTCGGAATAATTTTTGTTATTGACCGGATTAAAGGGATTTCGCTCCCACGCCAGTTTTCCATCCACTACATAGGCTGCACGGGTATAAAAGTCATAGCTTGCCCATATCTCGATCTGGACGATTATTTCCCTTTTATAAGTCGCTTCCAGAAAATACTTAAGCCGGTCCCAGTATTTATCATTCCATCGGTCAAGATCAAAGAGTTGTGTCAGCGTATCAAAATAAAATGGGTATTGATCGCCCTCATCCCGGCCCGACATCGTATTCCTTAAATAGTTACCGCCATACCCGGTCAGCCTGTCCAGTTCCTGGTCCAGACAGACAGGAGAGTGCTGAAAAATGTTGTCATTGGAGCTGCCTCCCAAAAGCAGAACCGGATTGCCCTTATATTGCCAGTACATCGGATTGGCATGGAAAGGCTGTATCCTGTCAGATGCATCAGGTATCCTTTCTGATGCCTGGCTGCCAGAAATTATAAAGCATAATAAAATCAGTAACAGCGGCATTTTCTTCATCTTATTGGTTTATGTGATTAAAATGACAGGACCGGTTCCCCCGGAAGGGTAAACCCGGTGTCGCAAATTATTTAACAATACCCCGGGCAGACTGAGCCGGTTAAAAGGCATCCCGTTATCTGGAGGTTAAAACAACCATCCAGTGACCTTCACCGGGCGCACGGAGATCAATGACATCACCACCTGAGACTTCCTGCTCATCCAGCCACTGACTGCCGGCAATGTCCAGCCATTTCATTACAAAATCACCCGGGACATCCCTGAGATCCAGACCCGCATTGCCTCCGTCTGTAAAATATACGGCGTACTGCTCGCCGGGTGTATAGGCAAGATACGCCTCATTTATTTCACGGTCAACCAGCAAGTCGCTGTAAACATCCGGTTCGGCACGAAAAACATCGAAAGCTTCCTGGAAAACCCTGGCACTGCGGATCTGTTGCCGGGCCGGCTCACTCAAACCAATGCTGAAATAGCCGGGGCGCGGACCGGGACGGTGGAAACGGGATGAGGCGATACCGCCGAGAATATTTCTCCAGAATTTGTTCAGGCCTTCAGGTACTCCTCCGCCAAGCGCAGCACCGCCATAGATTTTGTTGTTATTGACAGGGCGGGGAGGATCGGCAACAATTTGGCGTGCAATCTGCATGTTGTCCCAGTGGACCTGTTCATCGCGCAGGTTATTTTGCGAAACATCCACAAAAGAATAAAGGTCAGGATGATCGAAAGTCCTAAGGTGCATCGGATCTGTCAGGTCCCAGGCATCCCACATCTCCGTAACCTCAATATTGACATTTGCTTCCCGGGCCCTGTCACTTAAATGGTTTGCCCAGTACCGGGCCCATTCCTCTGATGCCGTGCTCTCATTGCTGATACAATAAAGAATATGATCGTAGTCAAATGTAACGGAAAGCATCCTGTCCACAAAAGCCTGCTGAAAAGGCAACACCAGGGGATCGTTATCAAGCTCGGGAATGGTGCGGAAAATATAATAATCCCGGGTGTATTCATGATGATTGAATTCCTCCTCATCCAGGATTGTCTCATCGGCAGTATAGTTGATATTGTTTCCGGGATTGAAGGGATGTCCCGACCATGCCTCGGCCGAATACGCCCCTCCCCATACACGTCCGTAATCCCACCGGTCCCATATCTCAATCTGAACTATTATATCACGCTGTGCTGTCATTTCGATAAAATTCCCGAAAAGTTCCCAGTAGTCTTCATCCCAGCGGCCAAGGTCATAAAGGCCGCTTTCCTCGTCCCGGTAAAACGGGTAAAGATTAATGTCATTATACAGATCGCTGTCGGGATCGATACGGTCGCGGCTGGACATTGTATTGCGAAGGTAGTTGCCACCGGCCGAGGTCAGCAGGTCAAGGTGGGCCTCAAGACCATCCGGTCCGATATTGGGATGATTGAAAAGGTTGTCCTGATCCGAGCCACCGAGCAAAAGAATGGGCTCGCCTTTATATTGCCAGTAACGCGGATCTTCAGACCAGGGCTTGATCCGCCTGGCATCACGCTCCTCGTAATCATTGGTCTGGCAGGAAAATCCTGAAATTAATACCCCTGCTATAAGTACTTGTGCAAGGATTTTAAAGTGATTTTTAACGGGTACTTGTTTTTCCATATTAGAAATAATTCAACACTGCTGGTTATTGATTTTTTGAAGTAACGAAACTTTTTCCCGTAATACAAATTAATCGTAAATGTTCGAAACATCAAAACAGATAAACAAGCGTTCAATACACTTTTTATAGCCTGGCTGATGCCACCAAACAAGCGGTTGATATTATGATGGTCCGCAGAATTTGGCAGGACGCCGGTAGTGCAACCACAGACGGCTTGAGACGCTCTGTTGCTGGTTGCCACAAAAAAGGAAATGAGATGGATCGGCCTAATAAGCCGACTTGCTTGAGATGAATGGACTATTTATTCTTCTCTAAGACAATATCGACAAATACAGGAAGATGGTCTGAAGCGACAGGCTCGTTGACAACGACCCGTTGCAAAACTTTGTACCGATAACCTTCAGTTCTTAATCCAAAGATATAATCTATGCATCTGGATGGCCGGTCACTCCGGAAAGTATATTCATTGCCACTGAGCTGTATCCAGTTTTCTGACAACAATTCAAGGGTCCTTGTGCCAGGCGTATCATTTATATCACCTGCAAGTATAACCGGCTTTTCAGACTCCTGTGCTTCATAATCTATTATCATTACCGATCCGTGCCTGTCACCAGCATAACGGTTATTGAGATGGGTCCCGTAAAGTATGAAATCCTCGAATTCAACCATTAAAAGGCTTCTCCTCTCCTGTCTCCCCGGCAGGGGAATGTAGGAATAATTTACGGGCTCCTCCTTCGACAGTATGCCATTCCCGTATTGCCCTCCTTGAAAATCAATTGCAGGACCATACCTGTGATACATTCCGGTCAGATCGGCCAGTACTCCGAGCACATCTGCCCCTTCCATGCGACGTGTAGCACTGTCCACTTCCTGCAGGGCCACATAATGGGGATTAATGGCCTTAATTACTTCGGCAACCCGTTCAAAATCGGTCTGTCCGTCCATTCCAATGCAGTTCCTTATATTATAGGTGAGTATCCTTATAACCCCTTCATCAGGTTTCTCATAATAATAACCACGGTCAAATGAAGGTTGAGGATCCTGAAAACCGTAATTTTGTCCGGCAAATCCGGGTATGGAGCAGAATAAAAAAACCAGAAGCGAGATTATGAAATTTTTCATGGTGTTGTTTTTGTCGGTTATTTAAAGTGAAATCATACCGCGTTGACTATGTCGGGGAAGGATTTTATTTCCGATCACTGGCTGTTTACGGTCTAAATACAGGAATAACAGGCTTAATCCCAAGCTCTGAAATAATATCAATGGAGTTCACTATATCATCAACAAGGGGAAAATCGATACCCATTTCGAACAGGATCCGGATCAAATCCGGGTCGTCGGTTCCGAAATAATTTATCTTTATTCTGTTCTCCCTGAGCATATCAGTGTAGACTGCAAATTCCGGATATGCTATGCCTCGCAACTGAATAAAATCCGCTTCCATCTGAATTGTCTCATTTACGTAATCTAAATTCCTCTCCATCCTGTCCATGTTACATATCATGATGCCCGGAACAGAGTTGCGAGCCTTTAGCGCAGCACCGGCGCCGCAGGCAATAAAAGCCTGATGCAGCCGGTTGTGGTCCCGTATTTTTTTTGCAACCATGGAGCCAAGAATATCATCCCCCTTTAAATGGATATTAAGCCAGATATTAAGGGGCATCATTTCCAGAACCTCGTCAATAGTTGGTATACGTTCTCCGGCAAAATCTTCCGATTTCCAGCTGCCGGCATCCAGTTCCCGGATTTCCTGCAAAGTAAGTTCATCAACTCTTCCGCTTCCGTCTGTTGTGCGGTCAACCGTGGCATCATGAATTATCACCAGCTCATTATCTGATGTGAGCGCTACATCAAACTCTATCATATGAGCGCCTGCATCAATTGCAGCACGAAATGCGGACAGAGTGTTCTCGGGATGTGTCTCCATTGCGCCCCGGTGGGCACACAGTCCGCGTTCAGGAAGAGAAATATTGTCGCCAGTGCCTGTTTGCCCCTGCCCCTGGCAACTACCCAGGAACAATGTAATTATCAAAAATAAAGATGTTGATTTTAAGAACCTGGATACCATAGCTTTAATTTTGATTAAATATTCACCCTGGCGCCAAGCGAAAAGAGCCTGCCGCTATCGGGATAGCCTGCGACGGTCAGGTATCTCTGATCGAGCATATTCCTGGCCTCAGCAAATACTCTTGTAGAGAAACGGCGGTCAAATGTGTATCCGGCAGTAAGGTTCACCACGGTAAAATCACCCAGCGGAAAGCGGCCATTCTCTTCGGTCCACGCCCTGTTCACAAAACGGTTATTCGAATAGGGGCCGGTGTAGTGGGTGTACAGGTTTACATCAAACCCGCTGCGATCAAACTGAAACCCGAAGTTGAGAACAGAGTTAGGCAGCCTCTCATCCTTTTCAGGCACGGTGCCGGCAAGATTCTCCCCTCTCATAAATGTTGCATTGGCAAAAAGGAAACTATGGATAAAAGGCAGGTTTACCCTTGTTACCAGCTCCAGACCATAGCTGCGCTTGTCGATGTTGTGATACAACTCAACCATTCGGTCATTTTCAGTTATCAGGGTCTCGCCGCTAAGCTCAAGTGCATTATTCCTGCTGATATAGAAGGCGCTTACCGAAATCTCATCTCGACGGGGTGTCATGTGTCTGAATCCCAAATCATGTTGAAGGCGGATCTCGCTGGCCGGCATAATCCCCTGCTCGTCTATACTGCCCCGGCGAGGTGCTATGGTACCGCCTGAAAAGTTGTAGTGGAGAGATGATTGAGGCGACAATATATGTGTGGCTCCCAGAACGGACTGCCACTCAAGAGGGGAGGGTTCGTTCATTATCGGCTCTACGTTCTGGAATCCTGCAGCGCTGCCTTCAATGCTAAATCCCCCGAACTCCTCAATATATCCTCCGATTAGCCTTACACCTCCGTCCAGCAAAAACCGCCCTATTCTCTGTTCGTTTGCAATGACTGCCGACCATATATGAACGTTACCCGGACGGCCAACATAGAACCGCTTGCCTTCGGGCGCCACCCAGTGGTTATAGAGTACCCCTGCCCTGAGGGTATTGGACGGCGAGAGGGGGCGGCTGTGCAAAAGGTTAATTCCATACTCCCAGTCCAGCTCCTTGTGCCGGGTAGCGGACTGCTGCTGGATGTTGTAGACACTATAGCCGAAGTCCCTGTATGCCATATTGGCCTGTAATTCGGTAAGGGAACCGCAATCCCCAATGTAATCCAGCTTTACCCATGAAAGCGTCGAACGCATTGGGTCGACCTGTTCACGGCGGTGGGCTATGTTAGGTGCCCCCGGGTTTTCAATACTGACCAGCTGACGCAATCCGCCGATAAAGGCCCCCCCGGCATCCACCCGGAGCCTGGGGCTTACCTGCCACCGACCGCTCGCAAAAACAGTGGAGATCCTCTCCTTCCCATTCCTTGCCGGGGGACCGTCAGTGCCGAAAAAAGAGGCAGAACCGCTGAAAGACACATCATTGATCTTGTTGCCGTACCGAAGGCTGGTTACGTAATTGTTCTGTTCGCCATACCTGCCAAGAAGCGAGACAGTCTCCTCCTCCGGCATCCGGGTACGCACATCAACAACACCGCTCAGACCTGAGAGGCCCTTAACAAGGGCACTGCTTGAGCGTACAACTTCGATCGATTCAATATCCATGGCAGAAAAGAAGTAGACGGTCTCCTCAAACTCTCTCTGCCAAATGCCGTTTATGGAGTAGTCGGGATAAGGGTATGTCTGACCCCGCACCGAAAAAAACTGCTTCGTCTTCCTGCCCCGGGTCTCGGTCCACCCCCCTGGCACATGCATCACGGCATCGGTAATTGTTACCGCTCCCTGTCTCTCTATCTCAGCGGCGCTGATGCGCGTAACGGAGGTCAAAAGAGATACAGGCTCCCGGGTTATGCTGGTATCCTGGCCAGGCAAGGTCCTGATCCCGACAACATCAATTCCTTCGATCTCGAGCCGGTCCGGTATAAGGCCGATTTCGGGTTTTTTCCGGTCCTGCCGGGGAACGGTGACGGTTATTGTGCCGTTGGAGTAACCCAGTGAGGACACCTCCAGCGTATGCTGCCCTTCGGGAAGCATGATCTCAAACCACCCGCCGTCACCGGAGCTTGCACCCTGAGCCGTGCCGGGAACAATAATATTTGCATTAACGAGAGGCTCGCCCGTTTCTGAATTATAGACATGGCCGTTTACAGGAAATAATTCCTGGGTGCGGGAGTGATAATACAAGGAGAACCGGGTTCCCGTTAAGTTTGTGGCCAGCGCATAAATAGAACCGCAGTTAAAAATACCTATGAGAATGGTGAAAAATATACTTTCTTTTATGAGTTTAAAGGCTCTTTTCACTTTTTCTTTATTTTTTTGATCTGATAAAATAATCTGGTTGACCTGCACGAAGAGATCGGCCGGCGGGACTGGCGGGGGAGGGTTCTTAAGCGCCGGCATGAAATGTTGCAAACCGGGCAAAGCCACTCAATTGTCTGAAAACCTCCCCTCCTTCATCCTGTAAACCCGGTGAGCACGGTTGCCGACCCTTCTGTCATGCGTGACAAGAAGCACCGCTGCTCCCTCATCTGCGTATCCGGCTATATGATCCAGCACTATCTCTGCATTATCATCGTCGAGGTTGCCGGTGGGCTCATCGGCAAACAGTACGGAGGGCTTGTTTATAAGAGCCCGTGCAAGAGCTGCGCGCTGGCGCTCGCCGGTACTGAGTTCACCCGGCTTGTGATCGGCCCGGTGATCCAGATTGAGACGGGTAATAAGCTCCATTGCCCGCTCCCTGAGGGATAGGGACCAGGTGCCCGATCCCACTGAAGGGATCAAAATATTTTCGGTTACCGTGAGATAGGGTATCAGGTAGAACTGCTGGAAAACAAACCCAACCCTCAAAGCCCTCTCCCTGTCCCTCTCCTCCGGCGGCAATGCGTAAAGGTCCATCCCCCCTAGCAACACCTTCCCGGAGTCCGGGCTCATCAGTCCACCTGCCATCAGAAGCAGCGTGGTTTTGCCGCATCCGCTGGGACCGTTGACACTGACAAGCTCGCCATTAGCTATTTCAAGAGAAATGCCGTCAACGGCCTTCACTTCCTTGTTTTTTCTTCTTTTGTAGGATTTTGATAATCCAGCTACTTTTAATTCCATTAAATTGTTCGCTTAATAATATAACAAATACCTGCAGCTACGGTGGTTCGCAGGTCAGATCCAGTTACCCGTCAACACCTGCATCTCCAAAAGCGACCCGGCCTGAACGGAAGGAGATAGCAGCTATTAGTTGACACACCCGCAACTCCAACAGGTCACTGCTCATTAAGTATGTCGGCCGGGTCCTGGTTGGCGGCAATGACCGAAGGCAACAGTCCCGCCGTAAACGCCAGCAAAGGCGCCAGAAGAAGACCGCCGGCAACCACCGTACCGTTTACAGGTTCAAAACCCCCGGCCGGATATCCTGCAAAATGCAAGCCTGCAGCGACTCCCGCCATGCAGCCTATAACGGAGGCCAGAACACCCATAATGACAGATTTGCCCAGGAAAATTCCAAGCACCTGGTGACGCCTGAAACCTATTGCACGCAGAATACCGATCTCGTGCCTTCTCTCGCGCACATTATTATGGATAAGCACGAATATCCAGACTGCAGCAGCGGCTATGATCACTGCTATGAGGATTGTTGCAAGACGTTCTTTTTCTGTGCGCAACCGGGATTGGTGGGCAAGTTCGGCCTGAAGGATCTCCTCATGCAGCCGTGATGCCCTATGCCTGACATCGGCCCTGGCAGCAATAAGCGAGCTGAATTCGAAAACCTGCGTGTGCGGCAAAATGGCAGTAACCTCCTTTCTTACCTGGCCCAGCTCCCCGGTGGCACAAACACACTCAAGGGCAAGAATGCCGCTTATCATACCGGGCGTGCCGAAGATGGCCTGGGCCCTGTCCAGAGGTATCCACATTGTAAGGTCGTCACGGTTTCCCCGACGGGGGTAGACCCTGTTTACCTCAAAGGCTTCGCCCCTGATGGTAACCACATCACCCGGTCTCAGGTTATGATGAGCGGCAACCTCCTCGCCAAGATCGGCCTTGCCATCAGGCACTCTATCCATAATCGGCGAGCGGTATTCAAAATCGTCGGTCAGGTGCCCCGGCTTTGCATAGACAGGAACCTGCCCCCTTATCCCGGACAGATAGATCTCCGTGTCTTTCTCCCGCCAGAAGATCTTCTGCTGAAGCACCGGCAAAAGATGGTTCAGGGTGGTGATGCCGCTCTCGGCAAGTTCCCATACGTCGTCGTAATTGATAAGGCTGGTTGCATAGCCTTCGCGCTCAAGGTCAGAAATGCGCTGTTCAGAGCTGAGGATAAGTACGTTATATCCCATATTCCGCATAATGATCCGATAATCGTCCTCCAGCTGCACCATCTCCACCCGCAGTTCCTTCTCCTTTTCCATCATAAGCCGTTCGGTGGCCAGCTCATCGCCCCTTAGCAATATCATTGAAGCAACGAACACCGCGGTGGCTATTACCAGGGACAGCACACCCGTGATAAAACCAAACTTGCTGTGACGAAGCTCGCTCCCGATGATAGTCCGGATATCCGTCCGGTCTCTGTTGTTTTTCCCTGCCATCTCTGTATCTAACTTATGTTTTTAAAATAAATGATCAACCCTGCAAGAATCACAGCACCGATTGCCGCTGCAAATATAAAAAGGATGGTGGCAAGAGAGGATCGATGAGTTACGCTTTCGCGGATGTTTTCTCTCCGGTTTTCTGCCGGGGCATATCGCCCTGTCCGGGAACCGGTTTCAGTCGCCTGGCAGCATATCGTATCAGCGGTTTCGGATAGCAGGGCCTGATGGTCCCGGGAAACGGATCGCCGGACGACGGGATCAGAAGATGTGGCCGGATCGGCTGAAGCACTGGCAGCAGCAGGCCCGCCGGGGACGGAAGCTGTTTCCGCCTGAGTCCCCGATGATGTTGCCTCCTCACGTGCTCCCGTACCTTCAGATCGCCTTGTGTCTGACTCACCAGATATATCGATATAAACCACCTTCTCCGGATCGGTTTCCGGGACGGCAGGCTGCCTGGATGTCGAACCGAGCCGTTTTATGGTCGCCTCTTCAAGCATTCGTCTCACCTCCTCCCCGCGATCCGTGAAACCGGCCATGCCGCTGAGAGGATTGGCCAGACTTATGTCAGCTATCCTTTCCACATGCCTGTCCCAGTCCACCGCCATCAGCATGTCTACCCCCGGGTTAAGCAGCTTGGCCTGGCATGAGCAGGGTCCTGTAAGGAACTCCGCGGCCTTCCTTATGTTCCACTCATTGATGCCATCGCCAACGATGGCCCAAAGGGCTATCCCGCGGCCATAAAAAGGAAAAACGAACGGTTCGCCGGCAAATTCGCCCAGATCCTTCTCGCTGCCCATGAGCATTGAGATAAAATGTTGCTCATCTTCATCGGAGCGGGAAAGCCTCGCTACCTCAAAGGTTATCACTGGGGATGCATCCGTTCGTCCATCCCTTACGTAACCATTCACCCACAACTCCAGCTCGGGAAGCGCAAGTGTCTGCTCCAGACGACGGAGCTCCTTGTTCAGCAAGTCAAGGGACGCACGGTCCTTTCGACTGTCGCCGCTCTCAAGGAAAACCCAAACCGCAGTTGCCCCCCCGGCCAGTTTTCCGCCGATTTCACGCCTGACGGGCGAATCGAGAAGCATGTCCACATTGCTGCCGGTAAGCGCACCCGACCAAACCGGTTCGCTGATCCCGGAAACACGTGGATAGCGCACTACTACCCAGGGAAATTCCCGCGGAGCAGCCCTTCTGATGTAGCCAAGGGCAACTTCGTCAATTCCCGAGTCAAGATCGAACATCCTCACATCCAGGTTGGCGCCGGTGCTGCCACCCCGCGAGGCAGCGAAAAGGCGCGCGGCATGCTGGCTGTA
>SKQJ01000330.1 GCA_007119075.1 Bacteroidales bacterium
AAATCGCGAAACCAGAGAAGCCATCGGCACCAGTCCGGGGGAAAACCGGAAAACCCGGCGCAGCAGGATCAAAAAAGCCAGCCGGACCGGCAAAACCAGAAAAGCCCGCCAGGATAAAAAAAACCGGCCTGCCTGCAGGGCTTGAGAACCATGGGGCTCCGGGAAGTGAGCTTCCTTCAACGGGTTGCCTGAGGGGTTGATTATTTGATTAATTCCAGTGAAGTTTTGATAACCTCCCATGCCCGGGCAATATCCTCCTTTTCAGTTGTACGCTGCCCCACGGCCATCCTGAGCGTATAGCACCCGGAAAGGACGGTATGGGTGAGATAAACGCTGCCACTATTATTGATCAGCGCCAGCAGATTTTTATTGAATTCATTGAGTTCCTTTGTGCTTTTGCTTCCATCGTTCCAGCGGAAGCAGACCAGGTTGGTGGTCACGGGAGCCAGCAGCTCAAATTCTTCGGACGACTTAATACGGTAGGCAAACAGCTGCGCCAGCCTGATATGCTTGCGGACAATCTCCTTCAGTCCGCCGACCCCATATTCCCTTATCACGAACCATAATTTCAGTGCCCTGAAACGCCTGCCGAGCTGTATGCCCCAGTCCCTGTAATTGTTGACTTTTTCATCACTTGCGGTTCTCAGGTATTCGGGATTGATAGTCATGGTACGGATAAGGAGCTCAGGATCCTTCACGAAATAGGCAGAACAGTCGAAATTTGTAAAAAGCCATTTATGGGGGTTGAACACAAAGGAATCGGCATATTCGGATCCTTTCAGAAGGTCGCTGTTTTCCTCGAGTATAGCCGCCGTTCCGGTGAAGGCGGCATCTACATGAAGCCATATTCCGTATTTCCTGCATATGCGTCCGATCTCAGGCAGGGGATCAATGGCTGTGGATGAAGTTGTCCCGATAGTGGCAACGACGCAGGCGGGTTTTCTGCCTGCATCGATGTCGTCCCTTATTGCCTGTTCAAGTCTGTCGGAGCGCATTGAATAATTTTCATCAGTTGGAATATAACACAGGTTGCTGCGGCCGTAACCGGCAATCTTTACTCCCTTTTCAATGCTGGAGTGGGCTTCTGCCGACGCATAAACCCTCATGTTCCCTGCAACCCCTGTCTCGTTGGAAGAAAAACCGGAAGCAACTTCCCTTGCCGTAAGCAAAGCTGTGAGGGTGGCAGTTGATGCCGTATCCTGGATAACTCCGCTAAGGCCTTCAGGCAGCCCAAGCATCTGGCGCAGCCATTCAAGAACTGTTTCTTCCAGCTCTGCGGCAGCGGGTGAAGTTTCCCAGACCATGCACTGGGCACCGATACCGGCAGTCAGCAGCTCGCCAAGCACCGAGGCCGGACTGTTGTTGGCAGGGAAAAAGGCAAACCATCCCGGATGTTGCCAGTGGGTTATTCCCGGAAGGATAATGCTTTGGAAATCTTTCCATATATCTGCCATATCTTCACTTTCTTCAGGCGGGTGAGCCGGGAGAAGAGATTTAATATCACCGGGTTTCGCGGCAGACCTTACCGGGTATTTTCTGACATTTTCCAGATAATCGGCTATCCAGTCAACAAACTCGTATCCGTATTGTCTGAAAGTTTCTTTATCCATTATCCATAATTTTTCAGGTTTTCACATGCGAGCCCGAAAGTTTACCGGTAAAAAGACGGGCAGCCTATAATTTGTAAATTTAAGAGAGGGTGTTTATACCACCTGGAAGCCCCGCCAGGTAATTATTGTAAATTTAGCAACATTTTTTTGACCGGCATGCCTGTCCGGTCCATGTTTTAGGGTTGGAAAATTTCCTTATATTTATCCGCAATATGACAGGAACTTAAATTTCAATAACAAATAACTTCCGGAAGCTCCCGGAAAATAAAATAATGCCATGTTCATAAAATCAATTGCGTCACTGATTACCGCATTTTTTCTAATCCATTTCAGCGGATTATCCCGTCAGGATGCTGCGATCGGGGAATCGATCGACCGGCACAGAAAAGGAGAAATAATTGTCAGGGCCAGGGCCGGATCTGAGGTTACGGTGGAACAGTTAAGCCATGAATTCTGGTTCGGGGCCGCCGTTGCAAATTCCCCTTTCAACGGGTCGCTGTCAGAATACGACGTCGAACAGTATAAAAAAGTATTCCTTGAGAACTTCAATTCGGCCGTTACTGAAAATGCCGTTAAATGGGGCAATATGGAAAGGCAGAGAGGCGAGGTAAATTATGACGTTGTCGATGCAATACTGGAATGGACCGAAGATAATAACATCCCCCTGAGGGCGCACAATTTGTTCTGGGGCATCCCGCAGTTTGTGCAGCAATGGGTCAAGGATCTGCCGGATGACGAGCTTCAACAGACACTTAAAAACCGTGCCATAACCATCACTTCAAGGTACAAGGGGCGGTTTGCCGAATATGACCTGAATAACGAGATGATCCACGGCAACTATTACGAGGACCGGCTTGGACCGGATATTACCCGGAAAATGGCGGAATGGGCCAGAAGCGGCGATCCCGGCATAAAAATCTATCTGAACGATTATGATATCCTCACAGGAGTCAAACTGCCGGAATATATGGCACATATCAGGCTGCTCCTCAGCCAGGGGGTGCAGATTGATGGCATAGGGGTGCAGGGCCATCTGCATGCCGAATCATTTGACCGCGACCAGGTCAGAATTGCGCTCGATTCCCTGGCAATATTTAATTTGCCTGTGGTGGTCACCGAATTCAATATGCCCGGTCAGCGCTCAAAATATTACAGGGACCGTAACCTGGAAATGACTCCTGAAGAAGAGGAAATGAAGGCAAGGGACCTGGTGGATTACTACAGGATCTGCTTTGCCCACCCGTCGGTCAGCGGCATACTGATGTGGGGATTCTGGGAAGGGGCCAACTGGATCCCTGCATCTTCGCTTTATAAAAGGGACTGGACGCCGACTCCGGCTGCAATTGCTTACCAGGACCTAATCTTTGATGAGTGGTGGACAAGCGAAAC
>SKQJ01000353.1 GCA_007119075.1 Bacteroidales bacterium
TAGAGATTTTCTTGTCCGACAAAAGGATATAGGGATTGTCCATCACGGCTTCCATTTTATCGGTATCGGTAATGAAGTAGGGTGAAATATAGCCACGGTCGAACTGCATGCCCTCGACAACCTCAACGGTTGTTTCGGTTCCTTTGGCTTCTTCTACGGTAATAACGCCTTCCTTTTTAACCTTATTCATGGCCTCGGCTATCAGTTTGCCAATCGACGGATCATTATTGGCGGAGATTGATGCTACCTGCTCGATCTTGTTAAGATCGTCGCCGATTGTTTTGGACTGTGACTGCAGGCTCTCGATAACCCTGATAACGGCCTTATCTATGCCGCGCTTGAGGTCCATTGGATTTGCCCCGGCCGTAACGTTTTTAAGGCCCACGCTCATCATAGACTGCGCCAGAATTGTAGCAGTGGTGGTGCCGTCACCGGCCTGATCGGCGGTTTTGGAGGCAACTTCCTTAACCATCTGTGCTCCCATGTTCTTATAAGGATCGGAAAGTTCAATTTCTTTGGCAACTGTCACACCATCCTTTGATATTTGCGGGGCTCCGAATTTTTTATCCATTACCACATTTCGTCCCTTGGGTCCCAGGGTGACTTTTACAGCATCAGTAAGTTCATCAACACCTTCCTTAAGGCGTCTGCGTGCTTCAATATTGAATTTTATCTCTTTTGCCATTTTTTAATATTTTTTATTTTGGTTGAACGACTATTAATAATTCTTATTTTTCAATCAGCAAAATATCATCTTCACGCATAATAAGATAATCCTTATCATTGAATTTGATTTCTGTTCCGGCATATTTCCCGTAAAGAACAACATCGCCGACTTTAACAGTCATTGGTTCATCCTTCTTTCCCTCGCCAATTGCCACGACAGTCCCTTTCTGGGGTTTTTCCTGGGCAGATTCAGGAATAATAATGCCGCTGGAAGTCTTTACTTCAGCTTCGTGCGGCTCGACAAGTACTCTGTCTTTTAAAGGTGTCAGCTTGATATCAGCCATTTTTTAAAGTTTTTAGTGTTAAACATAATTAAAAGTGAAATTTGCAAAGCTGATGATCACATTTTGTGCCAAAGCATAAAACGGGTCTGAGTCAGCAGGTATAAACCAAAAATTGGCGGTTTTTTAATGCAAGGAGTCAGGAAAAAGCGGCCGCTACAAACGCCCCTGTGCTAAATATCAGAACTTTAAGCATCTGTCAGGTAAGCATGTCATAAAAAAAAAGAGTGTCAGCATTTTAATGACATACTGACACTCCTTTTTCAACTATTTTTGCCGGATTGCTGCCGGGAAAGGAATTTACTGATCATCGTCATTCAGGGGAGGAAGAAAAGGTTCCTGCTCCTGATTATCGGGCAGCTCAGGCACCGCATCAGGAAAAACAGGAGTTCCCTGCGGAGGCACCATTCTCTGGTCAATCTGGTCCTCAATGAGCGAACGCTGGGCTTCAACCTCTCCCCTGGGGATGGCAGCCGAAGCCATTATACTCAGGACAACCAGGCTCCCGGCCAGTGTCCAGGTGGCTTTTTCCAGAAAATCGGCGGTTTTTCTGACACCCATCACCTGATTCGAAGCAGAGAAGTTGGCTGCGAGGCCGCCGCCTTTCGAATTCTGCACCAAAACGATCAGGACAAGCAGTATTGCTGCTATAAATATCAGTACTGAAATAAAAGTAAACATAACTATCGGTTGTATTAATTAATTTTCAAGTTTTACAGGACGTTTGATCCCGTCAATTTCAATTATCCGGATTAATAAAACGTTTGATCCCGTCAATTTGATCTGCAAAGTAACTATATTTTTCAGGATATTTCAAACATAATTTCTCATATGCGTAGATAGCCCTTTTGTAATGTTTTTGTTGAACATATATCCTGGCAAGGGTTTCGGTTAAAAACTCATCCTGTATAGTTTCCATGCGGGCAGCCAGATCAACCGGGGGATCGGTATCATCGAGGGGCGAACGGGGCTCGATACGCGGCTTCTCCCTTAAAAATCTTTCGATCAGATCATTTTCCGGACTTCTCCGGGCAGGTTCGCTTTCGGCTGCCTGTCCATACTGTTCATAATCGGGCTGAAACATATCCAGCCATTCCGAAAAGGAATGAGACTCAATCTCAGCGTTCAGTGGTTTTTTATGGTTTTTTTTTTCGACGGCTTCGTCCGGTCCGGCTGCCCGGGATTCATCGCCCGGCCCGGTTTCCAGGCTGGAGGAATTTTCCGGCTCGTGCAATCCGGCTTCCTCGCCTGAGTATCCTTCCGGACCGGATCCCCGGGATTCAGCAACATCGCCAGGTCCGGTTTCCAGGCTGGAGGAATTTTCCGGCTCGTGCAATCCGACTTCCTCGCCTGAGTACCCTTCCGGACCTAATACCGGGGGCGGAGAGGCTGCCCCGGGTGATTTATCTATCTCAAGGAGCTCGGCATCAGCTGTCGCCCCTGCAGCATTCACTCCAGCCGCCGGAATTTCGGGGTTTTCGCCTTCGCTGTCGCCTGCTTCGGGGTCTTCGTCAATCAGGAAAACATCCTGATAAAAATCTTCATTTGGGTGAGAGGACTCTTCATCAGTTTTTGAATCGGTTCCGGGAGGGTGTGGATCTGCTTCAGAACCCGCTACGGGAGGATGTGGATCTGCTTCAGAACCCGCTAGGGGAGGATGTGGATCTCCTTCCAAAACTGCATCGGGAGGGTGTGGATCTGCTTCCGGAACGGCTTCGGAAGTGGTTGAATCTGCTTCAGAACCCCCTGCGAATGGCTCCATATCAGGGCCATGGGTTTTTTTGTATTGTTCAATTTCCCTGAGTATCCGTTCTGCCAGCGAATCTCCCTTGCCGACTGCAGAATCGGGAGTTTCTGTTTCGTGTCCCGCAGCTTCGGGTTTTTCCGTTTCGGGAATGCCGTCTTCGGGAAGAGCTGTTTCCAGAGCTTCAGTTTCCGAAATACCGGTTCCGGCACCAGGAGCTTCAGGGATCTCCGTCTCAGAAA
>SKQJ01000446.1 GCA_007119075.1 Bacteroidales bacterium
AAAATAACAAAAAGCCAGTCACCGAAATCCGCCCCGATTGTCTCCACATCTTCGCTTAGCTGTTTTCTCTGGATAAAATAATATACTGTTACTGCCATCGCGTTGTTCACGAAATGGGCGACTATTGGTATCCACATTTTTCCGCTCCATACCAGCATATAACCAAAAAGCACCCCCAGCATGGTGCGCGGAAGGAATCCGAAAAACTGCAGATGCATGGCGCTGAAAATTATTGCAGATATCCAGATACCGGCGTGATGATTTCGGGTCCATTCTGAGAAAAGCCTCTGGATCACGCCCCTGAAAAGCAATTCCTCCCCTATGGCCGGCACTACGGCAATTATCAGGATATTTACCATCAGATCGGCGAGGTTATCGGCTGCAAGGAATGTCTCGGTAAGCCTCTCTGCCGCCTGTTCGGTTTCTTTCATCCATTCCTCGACAGGGCCCAGGAAATCGGGCAATGACATCTGCGCGTTCAGATGGGCCATAAGGTTTATCAGGGGAATGGCAGAGATCATAATTACGGCAGTCAGCGCAATTGTCCCCCAGCCTATCGTTTTGTCAAGCTTAAGGTAGTTAAATGAATTTCCGCCAAAAAACCATCCCAGGATGAAGGGGGGTATCACAAAAAGCCCGATCGACTGGGTTACCTGGAAATATTTGAGAAGATTTGCGTAATCCGGATGAGTTATGTGTGACAGGCTGTCTATCAGTTCCATAAAACCCATGCCAAAGATTGGAACAGCCAGAAGCACGCCTGCAACAAGGGTGATCAGGAAACATGCCAGCACAATGAAGGCAGAAAACATTAATTTTGCAAACGGACCGGAATCAGCAAGGAGGCCATCTCTCATTTCTGTATAATTTGGGCGTTATCACCCAAAGATACGGAAAACAAATTATTTGGCTGCCGGGTTTTCCTGCTTTCGGCAGGTTGGCAGTCCCGGGCAGGAGATCGCTTCCCGGACGGTGAGCAGACAAAACTTAATGATGCATTAAACAAAGAATCATGAGCTTTTCACTGATACCGTCGGCGGCACTGGCAAATTTCCGGGTAATCCGAGGCTGCAGAGGCATGCCTGAGGATGAAAACCGTCAAAAAAGGCAATAAGGATAAGTTATATCCTGTTATTTTCGCAACTCTTAAATTTTACTGACCTGGTTAAAATTGAAAATATAGAATTAAGGGATAAGCCATTATTGCTGGCTCCCATGGAGGACATTACCGATCCTTCCTTCCGTTATATGTGCAAAAAATTCGGGGCAGACCTGATGTACACCGAGTTTATTTCATGTGACGGGCTCCTTCGCGACGGCAAAAAGAGCGTTCGCAAGCTTGATGTGTACGATTATGAAAGGCCCATAGGGATCCAGCTTTACGGGCATATCATATCATCGATGGTCGATGCCGCGCGACTGGCAGAAAGATCCTGCCCCGAGCTTATAGATATAAATTTCGGATGCCCGGTAAGGAAAATTGCCGTAAGGGGTGCCGGTTCAGGGATGTTTCGCAACATCCCGCTTATGATCGAGATGACCTCGGAGATAGTGAAGACCACCCCGCTGCCGGTTACCGTGAAAACCCGGCTGGGATGGGATGAGACCAGCAAGCCGATAGTTGAGGTTGCCGAAAGGCTTCAGGATGTTGGCATTAAAGCTATTACCATTCATGGCCGGACCAGGTCGCAGTTGTATAAAGGATCGGCTGACTGGCAATTGATCGGCGAGGTGAAAAATAACCAGCGCATGAAAATACCCGTTTTCGGCAACGGGGATGTGGATTCGCCCGAAAGGGCAAAGCTTATGTTCGGCCGCTACGGCGTCGATGGCATCATGATAGGCCGTGCCACAATCGGACGGCCCTGGATATTCAGGGAGATCAGGCATTACCTGGACACGGGCGAGTTGCTTCCGCCGCCCACCCTGCAGGAAAAGGCAACGATAGCAAGGGAGCATTTTCTCAAATCAATCGAACGCAAGGGCGAGAGAGTAGGTATCCTTCAGATGAGAAGGCATTTTGTCGCTTATTTCAAGGCGCTTGGAAACTTTAAGGAAACAAGGCTCCGGCTGCTCACCTCGCTTGATCCTGATGAGATCCTTGATATTATTGACAGTATTCCCCGTAATTTCCATGAGGTCGGGAATCCGTGCGAAAGAGCTAAATAAGGGGGGGGCTCGCCCACCGGCATGACCGGGACATTTTCCACCTTCCGCCGGGCGTATTGCGGTCGGTAGCGATTTCCTGAGATGATGCAAAGAACTTTTAAATTTTAATATCATGTTACAAAGAATACTGATTTCATTTTTAATTTTTGCCCAGCTTTTAACCGCCGGCCAGTCGCTCGTTGCTCAGAACGGGTCTACGCTTTCGCTGGAAAAGATAATGGCAGGAGACGAATGGATTGGCCGCCAGCCCGGAAATCCCTGGTGGTCGCATGAGGGCGGAATCCTCTATTTTATGTGGAACCCTGATAATAATCCTTCCGATTCGCTTTACCGTTATGATCTTAAAACCGGCCGGCTTGAGAAAGTCCCTCCCCGTGAAAGAAGGGAGCTTCCTTCTCGCCTGGTATCCTGGGACGCCAATAAAAGAAGGATGGTATATGTAAAGGACGGCGACCTGTTTATGACCGACACAAGAAGGTCTGAGACCATTCAGCTTACAGATATGCTGAGGACTGTTTCCTCTCCTTCCTTTACCCTTGACGGAAAGGGTATAAGCTATGTCTCCGGGAACAATCTGTATATTTTTGACCTGGAAAAAGGGGCTACCAGGCAGATAACCGATTTCAGGCAGGGCCAGGAGCCTTCCGAAAGCAAGCCTGCAGAGCGGGAGCAATGGCTGAAGGACCAGCAGACGGACCTTTTCCGGGTGCTGCAGGAAAGACAGGAACGGGAAGAGCTTCGCCGGGAAAACACCGAACGGGACAGGCCCGAACGCCCCCTGAGGATCTATACGGGCACCTCTTTCGTGGCAAACA
>SKQJ01000018.1 GCA_007119075.1 Bacteroidales bacterium
AGGGCGACACGCTCCCCGCACAGTCACAAATAAATAACCATTCCCATCCCCGGGATCCTGCAGCTGAAACCGGTGATACCATCAGGCCAGGTCGTTACGGCCGGCAGGAGAATGATTCTGTTGCTCCGGCTGATACTATTGAACTAAAACCCGAAATTAATTTCCCTGTGGGAGATACACTGTTTCTTTTCAGGGAAGAAACCGGAAGGCAGTTTGTGAGCCGGAATGAGAGGAACCAGAGAGGTGAGCTCCTCTTTGTTTTCAACCTTCCTCTCAGCAGGGAATGGTCAATCGAGCCTCTTAATTTTGAGCCTGCGGCCGACTGGATGCTGATAGAAAGAAACAGCCGCAAAGACAGTATCAGATACTGGATTACCGATCCCGGGGCGCTTGAAATCGATAATATGCGTTTCCTTGCTGAATATTGGGCTACCGGACCTTCGGATTCGCTTCAGAAGATCAGCGATACCCTGAACATGAATTTCGCGGCCCCCCGGACCAGAAGGACCGGCCAGTCCGAGGATGCTCCCGTTGCGCTTTCGGCCGATTTCAGCATAAGGAGGGATGGCAACCAGGAACTGAATAAAGATCTTGTAATTACCTTTCCCGAGCCACTTTCAGAGATTGATCAGTCGAAAGTAAGGCTGGCTTCGGTGCAAAACAATGAGACCACCTTGCACGATTTTGATATTATCAGGGATTCGCTGAAAATCAGAAATTACCATCTGAAAACAGACTGGGCGCCGGGCAGAAGTTACCGGCTGATTACAGATCCCGGTGCATTTAACGGAATTTACGGCCATGTTTCCGACAGTATCGATTTCACGTTTTCAACACGTGAGGAAGACCATTACGGAAGAATACTGGTTGCGGTTACGGGAGTTGCCGGTCCTGTAATAATCCAGCTGCTGGGGGAGAATAAAAACGTGCTGAGTGAGCACCATCTCAGGGATGACGCTGAAGTGATCTTTGACTACCTGCAGCCCCAGAAATTCTTTCTGAAAGCGATCTTCGACACAAATGACAACGGGAAGTGGGACACCGGGAACTACCTGAAAGGAATACAGCCGGAACGGGTTATGCTCTACAGGGAGGTCATTGCCACCCGGTCCAACTGGGATATTGAAATTTCATGGGATCTGCTGCAGCAGTAATCCTGCGTCCGGGTCCTGCCAGTCCCGCTTCGGAATCATCCTGAATCCTGCACGAGGGTTCCTGTCCGCCGGTTATGCAGGAGGCACCCCCTTGTACTTTTTAAACCCGGTCCTTATTTGCAGGTCTTTTGATGTTATGCAAAGCACCGGTACAGGTGACTTGCTTATCAGCTGCTGGGCATTGTTGCCAAGGGCAAAATTCCGGAACATCGATTCCTGCTCGGTCATAATGGAGATCAAATCTATCTTTTCCTCCTTTGTATAATCAGTTATCATCTCAGAAATACTTTCACCCCGTTTCAGCGTGGTTTCATTCTTGATTCCATTTTCAGTGAGATGGTCTGAAACCTGGTGGCACCATGACTTGATCCGCTGAACCAGTTCCTGGTCCTGTCCGGTCGTAACTCCCATTACGTGGACAGCAGCGTCGAAATATGCGGCTATCTTTAACGTAAATGGCACTTTTTGCCTGGTTTCATTGGTGTAATCGATCGGCAGAAGTATTTTCCGGATATTGCCGGGAGGTACTCCGTGTTTTATTGCAAAAACCGGGCGCTCACTGGCGGTAATGATCCTGAATGCGTTGCTGCCTATAAAGAATTCTTCGAAACCCGATGCCCCGTGGGTAGAGGCTACGATTACTGAATCCTCATATGAATCAGCCTGTTCGACAATTTCATCATAAATTTTGCCCTTCTTGATAATGTAGGACAGCTCCACGCCTGAAGGCAGCTTATGCTCATATTTGTTCTGAATTGCGCTGAGCTTGCCTTTGGCCAATCGCTGCTCCTCTTCCCTGGAGATTAAAGGGAAATCGGTGCTTGTTTTCATTACGTACACCATCTGGATGTTGGCTTTGGTCTTTGACGCAAGAACCACGGCCAGTTCAAGGCCGTTAATCGATTCATCGGACAAGTCAAGAGGCACGATTATCTGCTTCATCTGGTTTATTGTTATTGGGGGTTAGTCTCTATTTTTGTGATTTCTGAACCGATCATATCCGGCTTATATATGTCTTTAACTTTACAGAATAATAGATATATCAGGTAATTTTTGGCAATTTAATATATTTTCTTTTCATTCGTAAGGGTTACGTTATGAACTTCGATTCAACAGCAGGATACATGCCTCCTGTTTTACTCATTACGAAAAATACCATATTAAGGTTCCATATTGATTTAAGTGTTTTGACCCGCATTAAAGCTGTACGGAGTGAAAGGGTCGAAAAGCAGCATAATGATTTTATAACATGACATGGTTGTCAATTTTTAAATCCAGATTCGCAAATGGAAAATTTCATTGAATTCATTGAGCAAAGCATTAAAAACAACTGGGACAAAAATGCTTTTTCCGATTACGGCGGAGAAAGCTTCAGCTACTCGGATGTGGCAAAAAGGATTGCCCATATTCATCTGGCGTTCGAAAAATGCGGGATAAGAAAAGGCGATCATATTGCTCTGCTTGGGAAGAATTCCGCCCACTGGGCCATCATCTATCTTGCCACCATTTCATATGGCGGGGTGATAGTTCCGATACTGCCCGATTTCAAGCCAAAAGACATACATCATATAGTAGCCCATTCTGATTCAAAAGCTCTTTTTGTTTCCGGCAGGATATTGGAAAACCTGGATATAAAGGAAATGGAGAAACTGAAGGCAATCTTTTCAATTGAAGATTTTTCCATGATTGCCGGTAAAGAATATGCCCCCGATAAACAAACACCCTTTGCCGGTGATCTTTATGCCGGAAATGACGGAGGCGGATTAACGCCAGATAAATTCAAGCTTGCCAGAGTAATGGATGATGATCTGGCCGTGATAAGCTATACAT
>SKQJ01000314.1 GCA_007119075.1 Bacteroidales bacterium
ATTTTAAACCATTTTTCATCATGCCTGGAAAGTATTTTACACTGTTTTTTTTCCTGTTCGTTTTCAAGATCAATGCACAGGTCGACATCAATTATTTTCTTCCTGAGACAAATTACGATGCCGGCATTCCCTCTCCCGGGGAATTCCTTGGTTACCAGATCGGCGAATGGCATATGAGCCACACGCTGCTGGCACAGTACATGAACCTTATCGCCGAAAGATCAGACAGGGCAATAATATATGAATATGCAAGAACCTACCAGCACCGCCCGCTATACCACCTGGTGATCACCTCGGAAGAAAACCAGCGGAACCTGGAGGAGATAAGAAGAAGCCACCTGGCACTGACCGATCCGGAAATCTCCGGAAACATTGACGTCAGCGGGATGCCTGCAATTGTGATGATGGGATACGGTGTCCATGGGAACGAGCAAAGCTCGCATAACGCGGCTCCCCTTGTAGCATATTACCTTGCAGCAGGCCGGGGGGAGGAAATAGATGAGATGCTGGATAATCTTGTGATCATAATTGATCCTTCCCTGAATCCCGACGGGCAGGAGAGATTCGCAGGCTGGGTTAACCGGAACAAGAGCAGGACTCTCAACTCCGATCCCAATAATATCGAATTCCATGATGTATGGCCGGGATCGCGCACCAACCATTACTGGTTCGATCTTAACAGGGACTGGCTGCCGGTCCAGCATCCCGAAAGCTATGGCAGGATAAAGGCCTACCATACATGGATGCCGAATATCAACACCGACCATCATGAATTCGGATCGGATGCAACATTCTTCTTTCAGCCGGGTGTGCCTGAAAGGGTGAATCCGCTTACTCCGCAGCGTACGGATGACCTTACCCTGGAAGTGGCAATGTACCATTCTGAAGCTTTCGACAGGATCGGACAGCTTTATTATCTTCAGCAGGGGTTTGACGACTTCTACTACGGCAAGGGCTCGACCTACCCCGATATTCACGGCAGCATAGGCATACTCTTTGAACAGGCGTCAACAAGGGGTCACCGCAGGGAGACCATACACGGGATCATGGATTTTGCAGAGACCGTCAGGAACCAGGTCATAGTGTCCCTGTCAACCATTGAGGCTGCCCTGAACATGCGGGAAACCCTGCTGAACCACCTGCGCTGGTTCTATAATAATGCCATGGAAGATGCCGCGGCAGAAAATTTCCAGGCCTGGATTTTCGGCGATCCCTATGATCATGGCAAAAACTTTCACCTCCTGGATATTCTTTGTACACATAACATACAGGTCCATGAACTGACCGGCTCCGTAAGCCTTAACGGAGCAACCTATAATCCCGGGACTGCATGGGTGGTTCCGGTAAGCCAGCCTCAATACAGGCTGGCTTCAACAATTTTTGAGAAGGTGCTGGAATTCGAAGACAGCCTTTTCTATGATGTATCGACCTGGACGAAGCCGCTGGCCTTTAATGTACAATATGACCGGGTATCATCCTCCCGGCAGCTTAATTCACTGATGGGCCCCAGGGTAGAAGATCCGGAGCCTCCTGCAGGAATAGTTGAGGGGACAATGAGCAACAATGCCTATCTGTTCCGGTGGGATGACTATTATGCCCCGAAAGCCCTCTATTTCCTCCAGAACAAGGGATTGAGGACCAAGGTCGCAACCGGGCCGTTTACCATCAGCAGCAACGGACAGAGAATGGAATTCAGCTATGGAACGATAATGATCCATGTAAATTCCCAGGATCAATCTCCTGACGAGACATATGAACTTGTGAAAAGTGCTGCAGAATATGCAGGAATTACCATTTATCCTGTAGGCACAAGCTTTTCCCATGAAGGGATCCATCTTGGAAGCGGCAGCTTCTCAAATCTCACAAAACCGGAAATACTGATGCTTATCGGTCCCGGAACAAACAGCCGTGAGGCCGGGGAGGCATGGCACCTGCTTGATCAGAGATATCATATGCCGGTGACCAAGGTTGATGCCGACAGGATAAACAGCATGGACCTGAACCGCTACAATGTGATAGTAATGACTTCCGGCGGCTACAATACCATAAATGAAGCGGGCAGGGCATCGCTTGACCGGTGGATAAGGTCGGGAGGCACTGTGGTGGCGTTCGGCACGGCTAACCGGTGGCTTTCCCGGCATGAACTTGCAGACATCGAATTCATTTCGCCTCCAAACCAGGAAGAGCCTGATTTTTTGCCCTACAGCTCCCGCAGCCAGTATCAGGGCGCCCGGCGAATTTCGGGATCGATCTTTGAGACCAGGATCGATATCAGCCATCCCCTGGGGTATGGCTACAGGAATGAGCGCCTCCCCTACTATGTTACGGGCACACTTGCAGCCAGGCCGGCTTCCAGCCCTTTTGCAAATCCGCTGATGTTTGCCGAAAACGCGCTTATGAGCGGTTATGTCTGGGAACACTATCTAAATCACCTGGACAATTCGGCAGCGATACTGGTTAATCCAAGAGGCCGGGGCAACATAATCTCATTCACCCACAACCCGAACTTCAGGGCCTTCTGGTTCGGGACAAACAAACTGTTCGCCAATTCGCTCTTTTTTGGCCGGATATTGTAGGATCGGACGACTTGAAAGTCTTTTTTTAGCCCGCCCTTTCAGGCTTTGTCATTAAGCCCCCATCTGATTGTCCTGCCGGGAATGGGGCGCCATATGCCGAATGAAAGAGGCATGAACGGAGCAGTCAGCAACCTCTCCGACTGGCTTTGCAGCGGGCTGCCGGGCTATAATTCAAATACCATTTTTTTCACCTGCACTCCGCCAAGCCCGTCAAGCTCCCTTTCAAGCTTGTCCATTTCGGAGGTGTCTCCAATGAGCTCAAGCAGAATCAGTCCGAGCTGGCTGCTGCCAAAGTCATCCGGTGTTTCATGCAAACCCAGCCGGGTCTTGATGCAGCCGCCGAATTTGGTAAGAACGCCCTGAACCTTGCCGGCCTCTTTTTCACGGTTTGTGATCAGCACCCC
>SKQJ01000272.1 GCA_007119075.1 Bacteroidales bacterium
CTGCCTCCCTTCTACAGTGCGGCTGAAATAGCATGGAGCCACGATGGCCGGGTTATCGCCTATACAAGCAAGAAAATGGACCGTACGCAGTTTGCCCAGAGCACCGATTCGGACATTTACCTTTATTTTCTTGATACCGGCGAAACCAGAAATATCACCGCCGATAACCGGGGCTATGACAAATATCCCGTGTTCTCGCCCGACGGCAGGTACCTGGCGTGGCAGAGCATGGAAACTCCCGGTTATGAATCGGACAAGGCAAGGCTCTTCCTGTATAACCTGACCACGGGAGTAAAGACATACCTGACAAGGGATTTTGAAGAGAATGCTTCCGGTTTTGTCTGGAGCGACAACGGCGATTATATTTTCTTTATCAGCGGCGTAAATGCTACCTACCAGGTTTTCAGCATCCATGTCCCCACAAGGAAGATAAGCCAGGTCACCACCGGCAGGCACAATATAACCTCCATAGACATGAATGGCAATACGCTTATTGCCGAAAAAATGTCAATGTCGATGGCATCCGAGATCTTCAGCATTAATCCCGTTACCGGGATGGAAACGCAGCTCACCTTTACCAATCAGCATATTTATGACAATATCGCCATGGGCCATGTTGCGGAAAGGTGGGTCCGGACCACCGACGGAAAGGACATGCTGGTGTGGGTCATCTATCCTCCGGGTTTTGATCCGGACAAAAGATACCCTGCTCTTCTATATTGCCAGGGGGGCCCTCAGAGCGCGGTAAGCCAGTTTTTTTCCTACCGGTGGAATTTCCAGATAATGGCGGCAAATGACTATGTTATCGTAGCGCCCAACAGAAGGGGGCTGCCCACATTCGGCCAGGAGTGGAACAGGCAGATTTCGGGCGACTGGGGCGGGCAGGCCATGCGGGATTATATCTCCGCGATCGACGATATGATGGCCGAGCCTTATATCGATGAGAACCGTGTCGGGGCGGTGGGCGCCAGCTTTGGCGGATACTCGGTCTTTCAGCTTGCCGGCACTCATCAGGGACGTTTCAGGGCATTTATTTCCCATAACGGGGTCTTTCATCTTGAAAGCATGTACGGGGCAACCGAGGAAACGTTTTTTGTTAACCACGACCTGGACGGACCTTACTGGGACAGGCCCAGGCCGGTGAGCTACGATGAATACTCTCCCCATGCCTTTGTTGAAAACTGGGATACTCCAATGCTTATCTATACCGGGGAAAGGGATTACCGGGTGCCTTACGACCAGGGCTTGCAGGCATTCAATATCGCCCGCCTGAGGGGGATACCGGCCAGGCTGGTCCATTTTCCAAACGAGGGACACTGGGTGCTTCAGCCCCAGAACGGCATTCTCTGGCAGAGGGAGTTCTTCTCGTGGCTCGACAGGTGGCTGAAATATTAAGGTTCGTGCTTTATGAGGAAGGTTTTTATATTGCTGTTTTTACTGGCTGCCCCCGTTGTTTATGGTCTATACACTTTAACAGGTGAGGCGAACCGGACCGGGAGCACCCCCGGTGATGACAGCCGGATAGGGAGTCCCGCCGCGGATGCCGGCTGGATCGTGCATCCTGATGCAGATACCGTTGAGAACCAGTGGCTGGTATTCAGGAAATCATTTACGATCGACCGCCTGCCGGGAAATCCGGTAATGGCCGATATTGCAACAGACAGCAAATACTGGCTTTACATCAACGGTGAGCTTGCAGTGATAGAAGGGGCGCTCAAACGGGGCCCGAATCCTGATGATACCTATTTCGACAGGGTTGATATCGGCCCCTTCCTGCAGCAAGGAGAGAACAGCATTGCCCTGCTTGTATGGTTCTTCGGCAGGCATGGCTTTTCACATAACAACAGCGGACTGCCCGGCCTTTATTTTTCTGCATCTCTGCCCGGTTTCGCCATCCATAGCGATGCGACCTGGCGCGTGACCAGGCACCCTTCCTTTGGCAAAACGGGTGAACCGCATCCAAATTTCCGTTTGCCCGAATCAAACATTTTGTTCGACGCCCGCGCCGATATTGCCGGCTGGGCCGAAATCCCCCATGATGACAGCAGATGGGCCGCTGCCGCGGAAAAAGGCAGTCCGCCGCTCAGCCCATGGAACCAGCTCGTGGAAAGGCCCGTTCCCCTGTGGAAGGATTTCGGGATAAGCCATTATGAAAACCAACGGGAACTGGATCTCCCCCTGATTTTCACGGAGGATACCGTTATCAGGGCAAGGCTGCCCTACAATGCGCAAATTACACCGGGTTTTGTGATAGTTTCCCCGGAAGGGAAAAAAATCACGATAAAGACCGATAATTATTCCGGCGGATCAGCCTATAACGTGCGCACTGAATATATAACCCGCAGCGGGCATCAGGAGTTTGAAACGCCGGGATGGATGAATGGCCACCTGGTTCATTACCATATCCCTGCCGGAGTGGAGGTACATGACCTTTTTTACAGGGAAACCGGATACGATACAGAATTTACAGGCAGCTTCGAATGCGATATTGATTTTTTCAATGAGCTGTGGATAAAATCCAGGAGGTCGCTATATATCAATATGCGGGATACCTATATGGATTGCCCTGACCGTGAGCGGGCACAGTGGTGGGGAGATGTTACCCTGCAGCTGGAACAGGCTTTTTATGCGCTCGACCGCCAAAGCGATCACCTGGCCAGAAAGGGCATTCTTGAGCTGATAAACTGGCAAAGACAGGACAGCACCATCTACTCGCCTGTTCCGGCAGGGAACTGGCACAATGAGCTGCCGATGCAGATGCTTGCCAGCGTGGGATATTACGGCTTCTGGAATTATTTTATGTATTCTGGCGATACGGCCACGATCAGGGAAGTCTATCCCGGCGTGAGGCGTTACCTCAATGTATGGAAAACCGGTGGCGACGGACTGGTGGTTCCGCGTCCCGGAGGCTGGACATGGGGCGACTGGGGGGAGAACCGGGATATGGACCTGCTGTTCAACCTGTGGTACTC
>SKQJ01000422.1 GCA_007119075.1 Bacteroidales bacterium
AAACGGGACGAACAGCCGATTCCCGATACGAATACGAAGTTTTCCTTTTTATATCCGATCTGTGGAAAAACGTTTTCGACTGACTTAAGTATGGCATGGGCTCCGCATCCGGGACACCATTTTACCATCTGGTCGCTTACGAAGTCTTCCTTCGAAAGCTGTATTTCGGAATGGGCGATTCTATTAGTTATCATGGCCGGGCTCCTCCATTAATTGAGTGAATTTTTCCATCAGTTCGTCTGTGAAAAATGGCAGTCCCTGAATTTTGTTGTACTGCATGTAGCTGATACGGGGGAATTCAGAACGCAGGTACTTCACGAACTGGCCGTTGTTAAGCTCGCATACCACGACTTTACGATAGCTTTCCAGTATGCTTTCTGTGTTTGCGGGCAGAGGCATTATATGGTTGAAATGGGCATGTCCGATCTTTTTTCCCTGCTTCTGCAATTCCCTGATAGCAGTCTTGATCGATCCCTCCGTGCCGCCCCAGCTTACCACAAGTAGCTCCCCGGTCGCATCCCCGTGAATTTTCTGTAACGGAAGCTTTGCGGCCACCCTCATTACTTTTTCCTCCCTGATCTTTACCATGTGCTGGTGATTCAACGGATCGGTCGATACAGCCCCGTAAATATCGGTCTTTTCAAGCCCGCCGATCCTGTGCCTCAATCCTTCGGTCCCCGGTATTGCCCATTGTCTTGCCAGTGTTTCCGGATCACGTCTGTATGGCTTGTAATCGGGATCTCCGGGACGGGCCAGCGGCGGATTGATTTCCGGCAGGTCTGAAACAGCGGGAATGCGGAAAAGCTCGGAACCATTGCCCAGGTATCCGTCGGTGAGCAATATGACAGGGGTCATATGTTCCAGGCTCAGCTTGGCTGCTTCATAGGCATAATAAAAGCAGTTGGCCGGAGTGGAGGCTGACATTACAATTACCGGACACTCTCCGTTTCTCCCGTAAAGAGCCTGCAGCAGATCAGACTGTTCCGATTTTGTCGGCATACCGGTGGACGGCCCTGCTCTTTGTACGTTTACTATAACCAGCGGCAGCTCGGTCATAGCGGCCAGACCGATAGCTTCGGATTTCAGGGAAAGGCCCGGACCGGAGGTTGTAGTTACTCCAAGAGATCCTGAAAAGCTGGCGCCTATTGCAGAGCAGATGCCGGCTATTTCATCCTCTGCCTGGAAAACTCTTGCCCTGAGAGCCTTATTGGCAGTCAGCTCCATCAATATCTCGGTTGCGGGCGTGATAGGGTAGGAGCCCAGAAAGAGCGGGCGACCCGACCTTTCAGAAGCAGCCAGCAATCCCCAGGCGGTTGCCACATTTCCGGATATGTTCCGGTAGGTCCCTTTTTTCAGCCTGGCTCCGGGAACTTTATAGGTTGGCCCGATTGCCTCGATGGTTTCTGCAAAATTATAGCCGGCTGAAAGCACAAGCTTGTTGATCTCTTTTACGGTGGGATTATTTTCAAATTTTCTGTCAAGGAATTTGAATGTGGTTGCCAGCTCCTGGCTGAAGAGATATGTGACAATTCCAAGGGCGAACATATTCCTGCTCCGGTCGGCGGTTTTGGTATTGACCTTGCAGTGGGCAATACTGTTGCGGGTAAGTGAGCTTACCGGGGCGGGAATGACTCTGTAGCTGCTGAGGCTTCCATCTTCGAGGGGATTTGACTGGTAGCCGGATTTTTCAAACGCTTTTTCGTTGAAGGCATCGGCATCAAGAATGATCGTGCCCCCCGGTTTGACCCATTTCAGGTTGGTTTTGAGGGAAGCAGGGTTCATTGCGACCAGTACGTCGCACAAATCGCCCGAAAAGAAAATTTTTTCCTTGCCGATCTGGACCTGGAATCCTGACACGCCGGCAAGGGTGTTGTGAGGGGCCCTTATTTCTGCCGGATAATCGGGAAATGTAAACAGGTCATTGCCGAGCACTGCTGCTGTATCCGAAAACAGTGTTCCTGCAAGCTGCATGCCGTCACCGGAATCGCCGACGAATTTGATAACAACCGAATCTTTTTCTTCCGCCAATACTTTTGTGCCCATATCTGTTTGCTAATAGAGTTTATGTTCAATATAAATCATCCATGTGCCAGGTCACTGCTGGCTTACCCCGCATGGAAACAGATAAATCAGCCCCTTTTCAGGGGTGCTTTAAGATTAAACGTTGACAGGATTGACATATTTTAATCTGAAAAGGTATAAATAATTAAATACAAATATGTAGCTATTTATTACAAAAATACTTCTTTCGAAAAGAAACTATTATGAGATAAGTCTCTTTTTTACAGACACCGATGTGTTTTTCAGCACTTCTTTCACGCATTATAGAAACGGTCGGTGGCGGATGTATGTTTTGCCTTATTCTTATTATATTAGCGCTTCAATACTAAAAGAGGAAAAAGCAGATGGCGCTTATCAAATCAGCAAGAGGGTTTACTCCTGTTTTCGGAGAAGACTGCTTTCTGGCCGATAACTGCACCGTAACGGGCGATGTGATCATGGGCAGCCTGTGCAGTGTCTGGTTCAATGCGGTATTAAGGGGAGATGTAAATTCAATACGCATCGGGAACCGGGTCAATATACAGGACAATTCAATGGTGCACTGCACGTACGGCAAAACCACTGTAAACATCGGGAATAATGTTTCAATAGGTCATAATGTTATTGTACACGGGGCCGATATAGAAGATAATGTGCTGGTGGGAATGGGCGCCATACTTATGGATAATGTTTTTGTGGGCACCGGTTCCGTTGTGGCTGCCGGGGCGGTGGTTACCGAAGGCACCCGGATAGAGCCCTACAGCGTCTATGCAGGTGTTCCCGCAAGGATGATCAAAAAGGCAGACCGGGAGAAACACCTGGAAATGATAGAAAGGATCGCCCGCAACTATATCCGCTATGCCGGATGGTATGGAAAATGATCAGGAATGGCGCAGACAGGATATCACCTCCAGAGATCTATCTTTTCTATA
>SKQJ01000415.1 GCA_007119075.1 Bacteroidales bacterium
GCATGCGTGATCAGGGCATCGGGATCCATTCAACCGGAGGGGAGACTGCGGATGTGGGCGACCTGGTCCGGACCATAATAGTCGATTCCACGGTTACCTGCCGTATGAAAAGATCGGATGTAATTACGTGCGGCAATATCGGCGCCGGCGATGTAATTGTGGGACTTGCTTCTTTCGGACAGGCAAACTATGAAACTGAATATAACGGCGGCATGGGCAGCAACGGCCTTACATCTGCGCGGCACGATGTATTCAGCAAATATTATGCATCAAAATACCCCGAAAGCTTTGATCAGTCAATTCCCGGCGATCTGGCTTACAGCGGTTCGATGAAGCTGACAGATCCCGTTGAAGGCACCGGGCTCGATGCCGGCAGACTCGTCCTGTCTCCTACGCGCACCTATGCACCGGTTATACGGGAAGTCCTGAAGCATTACCGGCCGGCCATCCACGGGATGATCCATTGCAGCGGCGGTGGACAGACCAAGGTTCTGCATTTTGTTGACAAACTGCACGTTGTTAAAGATAATTTATTTGATATCCCCCCTCTGTTCAAAATAATCAGGGAGCAATCCGGAACCGGTTGGGAAGAAATGTACCAGGTTTTCAATATGGGGCACAGATTTGAAATATATGTGCCACAGAACATTGCTGATGAAATTATCTCAATTTCCAAAAGCTTTGGCATTGAAGCGCGTATAATCGGATTCTGTGAACCCTCATCAGACCGGAAGCTGACCATAAAGGCAGATAGCGGGGAATTTGTTTACTAGCTGCTCCAGTGGCTTTATTCACAGCTCTCCGGGAGCTGCTAATGATGGCAGAGGCGGATACCCTGCAATATAGCTATATTTTTGGCTCTCCGGGAACTGGTGGACACCCTGCAATGGCTTTCCGGAGCAAATGATGGCAGCGGCTGAATACCGCTCCCGGAGAACTTCGGGCTAAATCCGCTTCGCTCCGGGAGGCAGCCTGGGATAGGGCGCTCCGGCCCGCAATGCATGTCAGGAATTTGGATGATCAGCCACCATTATTTGGAATACCGGCATTTTTAACTAAATTGCACTGTGTAAAAAACACACATCATTTAATAGCCGTTATATGAAAAAACCGGTACCCTCCATCCTTGACCGGCTCCGGAATATCAGTGAGCAATTAAGGGATAAGCTGCCCTATAAACCGGTATTTATTCTTTCCGGCGTTCTTGCAACTATATGGTTCCTGGTCAGGGTCATTCCCAAGCCCTCCCGTGCGGGCTATCCCTGCATGCGGGCCGCCGCACCCGTGATGTCAGGTTTTATTCTTTACATGCTTTCCTTTTCCTCTTCTTTTTTTGCATTCAGGAAAGCACGGGTGCTGGTCCGGAAAAAAAGCTTCCTGGGTGCTGCAATGCTCTCCTTTGCAGGTCTTATTGCGGGATCGGTCTTTTTTGTGCTGAATGATAATTCTCCCGCCCATGCATCTGTATTGATCATGAGCGAGCCGGACGACGGTGCCAATAATCCTGCCGGAGAGGGCCGGGGAATTTTCCCCGGAAGGGTGGTATGGGCATGGAACCCCGGTGCAACCAGCCCTGATACTGACAACGCCCCCGGGAACGCTTTCTGGGATTTTCAAAATAACGATACCGCCATTATCAGGAACATGGTGGAGCTCTCAATAATGGAGCTGACAGGCACAACCGATGCCCTTTCGGCATGGGAGTCGCTCTTTTCATACCACAACAATTCAAAATATGGCGAGTCGCGGGGCTACCAGCCGGATGAGACCGTTTTCATAAAGATAAACCAGGGGACCTCCCGCTGGGTGTTGACTCCGGGAGAAAAGAACAACGGTTATGCCTGGCCTGAAAGCGGAGGCATGGCTGCCATCCAGCCTGCCTGGCGGTAGAATCACTTTGCCGCCACCGAGACCGGGCCCTTCGTGGTCCTGAACCTTTTGCGACAGCTGGTATATGTGGCAGGAGTGCCCGAGGAAAATATAGCCATCGGCGATCCCATGTCCCATACCTTCAGCCATAATTTCGAGGTATGGCACGATGAATTTCCCGGGGTAAGGTATATCGATAAATTTTCTGCCGATCATAACAGGACATTGATAACTGCCGCGGATGAGCCATCGGTCGAATATTCCGATCAGGGCGAAGTGCTGGGTGAAAGTTTCGAATTTCTGTTTGAGATCATGGAACAGGCTGATTACATGATAAATGTTGCCTGCCTGAAGCCGCATGAGCGCTCCGGCATCACTCTCTGCGCCAAAAACCATTTTGGCTCGATCACCAGGGAGAGCGCCGGGCATCTCCATCCATCGCTGGTAGCTCCCGATGCTGCCGGTCAGACAAATGAAGGTTACGGCAAGTACCGGGTCCATGTCGATATAATGGGGCATAAGTATCTGGGAGGCAACACCATGTTGTTTGTTGTCGAAGGGTTGTTCGGGGGTGGCGCCAGTGAGGTCGGACCGCCCCGCAAATGGAATATGGAGCCGTTTAACGGGAGCTGGACAAATTCGGTATTTATGTCGCTCGATCAGGTTGCTCTTGAATCGGTTTGTTACGATTTCCTGCGCACAGAATATGACGGTGTAAACCAGCCGGAAGCTTATCCCAACTGGTATGGTGTCGATGATTATCTTCATCAGGCCGCCGATCCGGCAAACTGGCCGGACGGACTGGTCTATGATCCCGATGGCGAGGGGCCTTTCGGGAGCCTGGGAGTGCATGAGCACTGGAATGATCCTGTAAACAAACAGTACAGCAGGAATCTGGGCACGGGCGATGGCATAGAACTGATCAAAACCGGGGGCGTAACTTCATCCCCATTTCTGCACCCCTTGCTTTCTGCGGGCCTGAACGTTTATCCCAATCCTTTCAGGGATGAACTGAATATTACATTTGAAGTTACCGCCGATGCCACCGTCACCGTCCGGCTGCATAGCCTCCGCGGCGAGCTGGTGCAATCATCCGGA
>SKQJ01000069.1 GCA_007119075.1 Bacteroidales bacterium
CACAGGGATGGCCAGCAGGGTCGTCAGTATGATGGTCAGCAGCAGCAGGGCCAGCATCATGGTCAGCAGCAGGATCGTGAGCGGACCCAGGAAGGACAGCAGCACATGCAGGACAGAGCTTTACAGATAACCGATCTTCCTGCGGACGTCCAGGAAACGCTTCGTGAAGATTATGAAGACTGGAGGCCTGTAGACGTGCAGATTGCAACCGACCGTGAAGTATATGAAGAGGGTTCTTTTTATAAGGTAAGAATGAACAAAACCGATAATGGTGAACAGGAAACCAAAATCGTGAAGATTGCAAGAGACGGTGAGGTCATCGATGAAGAAGAAGTGGATGAGGATTTTGAAAAACGTGAAGAAGAAAAACATCGTCGTGACCGTCAGCGTTAAACGGGATGGATTTTTTGGTTTTTTTAAGGTGAAGCCGGGATTTGTTTCCCGGCTTTTTCTGTGCCGGATAGGCATCATCATTTATGCAGGCAAGACATCATAAGAGGTCATTATTTTTTGCTCTGATCTGAATTTCCGTATTGATCCTTTTTTATTTTTTCGTTAACTTTGAATAATTTAGGATTGAAATGGAAAAATTGCTGATTGTCGAGGATGATCTTGCCTATGCAAAAATACTGGACACCTTTCTCGTGAAGAACGGATATGCCGTCACTCACAAAACGAATCTGAAAGACGCCGGTAAAATCATCCAGCGTGAAAATTTCGACCTTTTTCTACTGGACTATCGTCTTCCCGATGGGACGGGACTGGACTTCCTTCAGACAGTAAAGAGCAGGGATCCTGATGCCCCCGCCGTGATCATGACGGGTTTCAATGATGTTCGCCTCGTGGTGAAAGCCATGAAACTCGGTGCAACCGATTATATACTTAAACCGGTTAACCCGGATGAGCTGATCATGATTGTCCGGCACTCCCTGAAAAAAGCCGGCGGTGAGAAACCGGAAATCCGCACAAACGGCATCACTTATGTTAAAGGGATAAGCGATGCCGCAATGAGGGTTCAGGAGTTCATAGAGCTGGTTGCGCCGACCGACATGTCGGTAATAATCCAGGGTGAAAGCGGAACAGGCAAGGAGTATGTTGCACGTTCCATTCATGCGGCAAGCAAAAGGTCTTCCCGGTCATTCGTTGCTATCGATTGCGGTGTTTTATCGAAAGATCTTGCCGCCGGTGAGTTGTTTGGTTACGTCAAAGGGGCTTTTACCGGTGCGGTAGCAGACAAAAGGGGGCAGTTTGAATCAGCTTCCGGTGGCACCCTCTTCCTCGATGAAATCAGCAACCTTACCTATGAAGTTCAGATAAAGCTGCTGCGGACCCTCCAGGAAAAAGTCATTCAGCCAGTGGGAAGCGACAGGACGATCCCGGTTGACATAAGGCTTATCGTAGCCACAAACGAAAATCTGCTGTCGAGCGTGGAGGCAGGGGATTTTCGTGAAGATCTGTACCATCGCCTGAATGAATTCAAGATTACGGTGCCTCCCCTGAAGGAACGGGATAAAGACCTCTTTTTGTTTATTGACCATTTTATCAGGGAAGCAAACCGGGATCTCGGGAGAAATGTTGAAAGAATCTCTCCCGGGGTGAAGGACATTTTCACCAGGCATGACTGGCCCGGTAATTTGCGTGAGCTGCGGAATACTATCCGCAGAATGGTGCTTTTGTGTAACGGGCCTGAAGCAGGAACAGAAATGCTGCCAGAGGACATGTTTCATTTTGCGCGCAAAGATAATATTGAAAGTCACGGGTCTAACCTCAAGAGCATCCAGGAGCATACCGAAAGGGAGCAGATTGCAAAGACTCTCAGGGAGGTAAAGGGTAACAAGTCACGGGCAGCCCGGCTGCTTCACATTACCCGTAAGACCCTGTACGACAAGATGGAAAAATACGGGCTCGGCTAGCCTTTGCTCAGGGCGTTTATCCAGTTTTTAATCTCTTCTATAAACCGGTCGCCCTTTTCCAGGGTTTCGATTACCTTAAGTTTCAATGCTTCCGGGTCTATACCGTTTTGAAGCTGGCGTTCCAGCCCCCGCAGATGCAGGGCGTATTCACTGTCGCCCGCCTGTCCGACCCTTCCTGCCATGCGATGGACCAAGAGTGAAAGCTGCTCGAGATCATTGTTCCTGTGGGTCTTCCTGATAGCCCTGAGATCATTCAAGCTTTCCTTTATGATGGTTTTAAGGATATCGCTTGTCTGGCCGCTGTCATTATCGGTCATCCGCAGCAATGGCTCGAGGTTCAGAAAGGGCGTGCTTTCCGCGATTTTTTCTTCTGACCGCCCAAGGGCTTTCAGTATGTCCGATTCCCGGAAAGGCTTAATTATTATGCCATCAAAACCGTTATCCAGTATTTCCTGGCGTTCGTTCGGAAGTACCTGGGCGGTAAGGGCAAGTATCCTTATATTCCTGTTTTCTCCGTTATGCTCCCTGATCCTCCTGCACAGCTCCATTCCGCTCATTCCGGGCATTCGCATATCAAGGAGAATGGTCACGTCTGAATTTGCGTCAAGTGCCTTGAGTATCTGCTGACCATTGCTGTAGGTCTGGTGGGGAACTTTATGTTTCTCGAGGATTGCCGCACTAAGGTTTAAAATAAGCGGGTCATCATCGACTACCATTACCATTTTTGACCGGATACCGGCATGGCCGTTTTCATTTCCGCCATAATTGTCCGGGTCGGGCTCCAGGTCTGATACTTCATAAGGTATGGCAACAGTGAAGCAGGTGCCTTCATTCAGCTTGCTATCGACTTCAATGGTGCCGTTTTGCAGCTTGATAAGTCGATTGACAATGCTCAGCCCGAGCCCCGTTCCGTCGTAATTGGCGGCGTTGGACTGGGAGAATTCAGTGAACAGGAGGGGGAGCTGTTGCGGGCTGATCCCGATACCGGTGTCTTTAACCTGAATAAAAAGATTTGCCTTCTGGATCCGGGGCACTGGGCTGAATGCGGTAGTGATCGTAACTTGTCCCTTGTTTGTGAATTTTATTGCATTTCCTATAAGGTTAAAGAGAATTTGCCTGAGACGAAAGGGATCGCCCGCCAGAGTAAGAGGTTTTTCAAAACGACTTTCAAATTTAAGCTCGATTTGTTTTTGTTGAGCCAGTGGCTGCATTGCCGTCACCACATTTTTTAATTCGGTGTCCGGATCAAACAGCTTCTTCTCAAAACTGATATGGCCGGATGTTATCTTTGAGTAATCCAGCACCTCGTTCACCACTTTCAACAAATGCCTTGCCGACAGGTATATAGCTTCAATATTTGCTTTCTGCTCGGGATGAATACGGGCATGTTCGGTGTAACCGTAGATGGACTGCAGGGGAGTCCTGATCTCATGGCTCATATTTGATAAAAAACGCTGTTTGGCTTCCGACTCGCGTCTGGCCTCAGTGTGGGCCTTCTCAAGTTGCCTGCGGTACTTTGTGCTTTTAAAAATGTCTATGATAATAAGCATTACCAGGAGTACGGAAATGGCAATAAATATAACAGCGAGGTAATTCAGGTTCCTGATAGTGCTCTGGGCTATTTCAAAGACAGACCTGGTTTCTGCGTTCAACCGGGCGAATTCTTCCTGCTCTACACTTGATATGATGTTCATGATCTCATGCATCAGGCTGCTTGTGGTGTTGATAAGTTCAAGCTCCTGGTTCTGGATCATTGTAAGCTGGTGGAGCTGGCTGGCATGAAGGCTGTCGAGAGAGTATTCAAGGTCTGGGATCAGTGTGTCACTGCGGGGAAGAATTTCCACCGTGTCAATAATAACCACCATATCCTTGTCAACCCGGGTTTCGGTGTTTGCCAGTCCCCTTACTTCCGGTATCTGGGTGCCGCCGAAAATCCGCTGCCAAAGGCCGGATGTCTCTCTCATGATTGTATCGGTGGTTACCGTTGTTGTTGTGATAGTTTCATAAAGCTTCACGACCTTCAGGGACTGGTCCCTGTTCTCCCTTTCAATATTGCTTGAAAAATTACTGACAAGTTCCCTGATATCGGGATTAAGATTGTACCTGTACAGCAGTTCCAGGTATTCCGAAAAAATCTGCTGGCGATGGACCAGCCTTTTTTCGATTTCATCGACTCGTTCAAGCTGCGCCGTGTCGCCAGCAAATATGGTTCGCAGGGTGTCGATTGAAGGATAAATTGAGTTTGCCTGCTGAACAAATGCGGCGGAGGGACTTCTCCTGCCACTGGCGGCTTCGGCCTGCTGGGAATGATTCAAACGGGAGATATTCCTGAAAAGCCTGTTTACTGCCTGCAGCCGCTCATTAGGACTGGCAAGTCTTTCAAAATTGGAGGTAATTTCAGAAAATGCGTGCTCAACGGCAACATGGATAACATACATAGTGATTATTCCGGCAAAAACGGCCAGTAAAACCTTTCCCGTCAGCCTCGTATAATATCTTTTTTTCACGGTCTGCTGTTTTGATTGCGGAGTTAAATAAAAACATCACGGGATTAAAAAAGTTTAACATTTTGAGTAATTTAACTTAATTCAGTTATTAATCACCTGTTCGTCTCGCTCAAATCCGGAAGGCTTGTCTGCAGAAAAAACCGCCTTCGCGCGCAAAAATCCGGTTACGGGCATTTATAGCATATTTCATTGAATTCCTTCTTGTTCTTCCGGAAGCTCATGATATTATTCATAGTGGTTTCGGCAATATTGTGCATGGCTTCCGAGGTGAAAAATCCCTGGTGGGATGTGATGATAACATTGTTGAATGACAAAAGCCGGGCCAGAATATCATCTGTAAGAACACGGTTGGAAAGATCCTCGAAAAAGAACTCTGCTTCTTCCTCATAAACATCCAGTCCGGCGCTTCCTATTTTGCCGCTCTTCAGTCCGTCGATCAGATCTGAGGTCTTGATGAGCTTCCCCCTCCCGGTGTTTATAATCATGACCCCATGTTTCATTTTTTCAATACTTTCTTTATTGATCATATATTCCGTTTCCCTTGTCAGGGGACAATTCAGGGAGACAACTTCAGATTTCCTGAACATCTCGTCAAGTCCGACATACCTGCAGCCTGTTTCGGACGCGAATTCATTATCCGGCCGGGGATCATGAGCAAGGACTTTCATGCCGAAGCCCGACAGTATTTTTACCAGTACTTTCCCTATCTTGCCCGTTCCTATTACTCCTGCGTATTTATTATTCATATCGAAGCCCATCAATCCTCCAAGCGAAAAATTTGAATCCCTGGTCCTCCAGTATGCCCTGTGGATCTTGCGGTTGAGCGAAAGCATCAGGGCTACGGTGTGTTCGGCAATTGCGTTCGGCGAATATGCAGGCACCCTGGCAACGGCAATCTTCCCGAGAGCAGCCTTCAGATCGACATTGTTGAAGCCGGCAGAGCGGAGGGCGATCAGTTTTACACCATATTCATGCAGTTTTTCAATTACCTCTTCAGAGATCATGTCATTCACAAATGCACAGACTACATCGGCTCCTTCTGCAAGCACAGCGTTATCGGGTGTGATATTGAACTTGAAATATTTAATTTCAAATTTATAATTCCGGTTTACCTCATTGAAAATCTCTCTATCATAAGGTTTGGCGTCAAAAAAGGCGATCGTTGTGTTCATGGGCGTAATAATCAGTTGAAAAAAACTCTATTAAAGTTAGTAAATTAATCACTTGTTTTCTAATTTAACAGAAGGAAATCACAATTATGAAAAACCGGAAAAACGCTTTTGATCATGGAAAAACTGACCTCCACCGATCCTTCGAACGGCAAAGTCATTAAAGAATACCTGCAGCACAGTCCCAAAGAGATCGACCGCATCATCCATTCTGCCGGAAAGGCCTTCGGCCACTGGAAGGCAACTGGATTTGACAAACGGTCAGGCTTTATGCTCAGTCTGGCAGGCAATCTGAGAGATAACCTGGAAAAATATGCCCGGATAATCACGCTGGAGATGGGCAAGCCCCTGAAACAGGCAAAAGCGGAGATCGATAAGTGTGCCGGCGTATGTGAATACTATGCTGGACACGCCGGAAAATTCCTTTCCAGCGAGCATATTGATGCCGGTGCCAGGGAAAGCTATGTTGCTTACCGGCCCCTTGGTGTCGTTTTGGCCGTAATGCCCTGGAACTTTCCCTTCTGGCAGGTTTTCAGGTTCGCCGTCCCTGCACTTATGGCCGGCAATGCGGCGCTCCTTAAACATGCTTCCAATGTGACGGGGTGTGCCATTGCCATTGAGGAGCTTTTCCGCGACTCGGGTTTTCCGGCCGGCCTGTTCAGGTCACTTAAAGCCGGCAGCCAATCGGTGGGATCAGTCATCGAAAACCCCGTTGTTAAGGCGGTTACCATTACCGGAAGCGTACAGGCAGGGAAAGCCGTGGCGGCTAAAGCCGGTGCAGAGCTGAAAAAAACCGTGCTCGAGCTGGGGGGCAGCGATCCTTATATTGTGCTCGAAGATGCCGATCTGGATCATGCCGTAAGGGTATGTGTCGCCAGCCGGATGATAAACGGCGGACAAAGCTGCATAGCAGCAAAAAGATTTATAGTTGTCAAATCAATCCTTGAGCATTTTGAAAAAAAGTTCGTTGACGAAATGAAAAGCTACAGTCCCGGCGACCCGATGGATGAGAGTACCAGTCTTGGTCCGCTGGCATCAGAATCGTTACGGGACGAATTGCACGGCCAGGTCCTGGCATGCATTGGCGATGGTGCCGAATGCCTGCTCGGGGGAGAATGCCCCCCGGAAAAAGGGGCATGGTACCCTCCCACTGTGCTTGGCCGGGTCAGGCCCGGGATGCCTGCATATGATGATGAAATATTCGGTCCGGTCGCAGCCATAATCGAAGCCGACGATGAAGCCGACGCCATCCGGATCGCCAATGACTCCAGGTTCGGGCTGGGAGCGGCCGTTTTCAGCAGGAACATTGACAGGGCAAGGAATATTGCAGAGACCCGGATCGACGCAGGCAGCTGCTTCGTAAATGATTTTGTAAGGTCCGATCCCCGGCTGCCTTTCGGCGGAATCGGCGACAGCGGCTACGGCAGGGAACTATCGTATTTCGGCATAAGGGAGTTTACCAACATCAAGACGGTTTATGTTAAATAGATCGCCGAATGATGAAAGCTCCATCAACCTTCGGCAGACAAAAGTGCAAAATTAAAGGCAACTGCATGCGAGGTCGATCTAAGGTCGATAAACCACAAAGAAGTCTTCTGTCTCACATGCATTAATAGTATCATTGAGACAGTCAGCCGTAAGAAATATTGGCTTTAAACGCCTGGATCAGGGTATCAGGAAGGGTATATTAATGGTCCCGGTATTTGAATTATCATCTGAAATGTAAATGAACAACCGGTAGGCGCCTCTCTGAGCGGGCGAACGGAAAACAACCTCCCGGGGAGTTGCCGATATTATTAGTCCCCCGATTGACTGGGGTCTCTGCTCGAAATCGCCCCCATCGCTTAATTCTTCAGGCTCAGGCAGGATCTCTGCACGGGCATTAAGGGTGTTAATATTTTCATTCCCTGAATTTTCGACCTCAATAATCGCCGAGTACAATGCATCCTCTTCAAGTTTGACATTGTCAAAACGTCCTCCCATGTCCTGAATTTCTGCATTTAATATCCTGGGTGCCATCTGTTCAGGCCAGCTGCCTGTCCACAGATACTCCATGACATTAACTGCCTCTGTTCTTTCACCATTTTCTGTGAAAAGGCCATACCATGTCGGAGTCCGTTCCTGCTTCTGCCCCCACAGAAAAACATAGGAGCCCAGGCAATTTTCCTGATTGGAAAGAATAGCCTCCCGATACCTGAGTTTGATGATATCTGCCTTTTCGGCAGAGGATTGTTCCACGGGCGAGCCCCATTCGGTTGCGGGCATCTCCCAGTGCCCCGTCGCACCCCATTCTGTTACCAGGAAGGGGCCGTCATATCCGGCCTCTGTCATCCTTTGCCCGAGGTTTATTATATCCGCATACATTTGAACTGAAAGAAAATCCAGATAGGTGCAGCTGTCCTGAATGTATTTTACATCGTCCGGTGCAAAACCGGCAAGCATGGTTGTAACCACGCTGTTGCCATCGACCTCCTTGATCATCCTGGCTATATCATTCACAGCATCCCAAACGCGCATGTTGGTATAACGGTGATTAAGCTCATTGCCTATTCCCCATCCCAGCAGTGCGGGATGATCCTTGAGCTCCATAACATCCTTTTTTATATCTTCAAGCTGCCGGGCAACTGCAGCCTCATCGTTATAATCAAAACCATGCCTCTCACCGGCAACATCCAGGCCCATCATAACCATCAGGCCGTTTTCCCATGCCTGATCAAGGACTTCCCGCCCCGTTTTTATACCGTTGTTTACACGCCAGGTCCTGATAGAATTGCCTCCATGCAATGCAACCAGGTCACATGGTCCGAACTCACATCCGGCGCCCTTTACCCAAAACTCTTCCCCGTTGACAAACAAACGGTACCGGCCTTCTGTCTTTTTTAGCTCAACGTGTGAAGGACCGTATTTCATGGGATTCTCTTTTGCATGCCCTGCTAGAGAAAATGACATCAGCAGAAATGATGTAATCACACAACGAATAATCTGTACAGGCTTCATAGCGGTTATTATTTTAAATTGGTTCATTAATTTCAATCCATCACCCTGATCAGGGACATACCTGTCCCGTGTTGCAAAAGCAGATGCAATTGCAGCTATGGCCGGTCGGGAATTTTGCTATACTCTAAATCTGCAGGATCAATAACTTAATATCCATCGTTTTGGACGAAAGTTCCTGCGGAAAGGTCTATCTCTGTCTGGGGAATCGGTAAAAACCCCCTGGGAGCGGGATTAAATGTGACAGAAAATATTTCCTGGTCCCCCATGTAATTAGGGCCCCTGACAGAATGGGTCAGCTCCTGTCTTGCATAATCAAGTCCGCGCCTTATCACATCATAATACCTGATCCCTTCCAGGGATAATTCAAGCCGTCTTTCCCTGTAAATGTTTTCCAGGGTTGCCGGCACGCTGGGTAATCCCACCCTTGCCCTTACGCGGTCCAGATATTGCTGCGCATTCGGACTTCCAAGTTCTGCCGCCATAAGCAGCACATCGGAAAAGCGGATTACCCGGTGATTGCATGTCCTGTTCAGCTCAAATTGTCCGCCGGATCCCCAGTGTTCCGCATCAGAACTGTATTTTTTGGAGAAATAGCCGGTGTGCTGGTACCCTTTGGTCAGTGTGCCGTCAAGTTCCTCCTCCAGAAGGATGGTATATTCAAACCTGGGGTCGCCGGCCAGATCCTCTGCAAGTTTATGGCTTACGGGAGCAAAGCTCCATCCCCGGTTCCACTTCTGTGAACCGGTCACCCTTGGCCCCTGCATCTGGGCCGACAAGTTGCCGTTGCCACCTCTTACGTATCCCCAATCCCACCAGGGAGGCGTATCACCATAGGATATCTCAAATACCGATTCAATGCCAAACTCCCCTGCCAGCCTGAAATTGAGCGCGTAGTCGGGAAAAAGGTCATGACCACTGTTTTCGATCAGATCCTCAAGGTGGTCCAGAACTACCGCCCGGTTTATCACTCTGCCTCCGGCATCCAGATCCTCTCCGTATACGCCGTTGTAAAACAGGTAGACTCTTGCAAGTAAAGCCTTGGCAGTCCATCTGGTTACTCTCCCTTCTTCAGAAGGTATGACGCTTTCGGGTAAACCGGTGATAGACTCAACAAGGTCCAGTGCAATCTGGTTGTAGACTTCCCTGGGTGTATTTTGCTCCTGGCTGTATTCCGACGGTCCCTTGATAGTTGAAGTAAGCAGCGGAATGTTTTCAAAAAAACGAACCTGTTCAAAATTAAAGTGAGCCCTCAGAAATTTAGCCTCAGCAATTGTTCTTTCTTTGAAACCAGCCGGCGCATCTATATCATCAATAACCTCCAGATACTGATTTGCCCTGTAAACGCCAATATAATTCTTTATCCATATAGAGTGGACAATTGTGTTGGTTGTTGGAATATTGAAGGTATTCATCTCCTGCTGCTGCATCCCGTCATTGGCATCGGAGCCGCCTGCATATGCATCATCCGATAGTATATCGGATACCGTAATAAACGGAGCCCATGCAACACCGGGGGTTGACTGGTATGTGAGCACATCATAGGCTGCAACCAGTGCCTGCATGGCATGATCCTGTGTCTGGTAGAAATTGGTCGAAACCTCCTGGTCAAGAGGATACAGTTCCAGAAAATCCTCGCAGCCTGTAAAAAGCAGCAAAATAAAGAATGCTTTTACTGTATTGATTAGCTTTTTCTTCATAGTCGTGATTAATTAAAATGTCATGGTTACACCCATCCGAAAAGTTCTTGCCTGGGGATAAATTCCCCTGTCTATCCCGATATTAAAAGGGCTCATTGCACCAATTTCGGGATCAGCACCGGTATACCCTGTGATCGTCAACAGGTTTTCGGCTGAAACATACAATCTCAAATTTGTAGACCCGATCCGGTTTTGGAAGCGTTCAGCAAATGTGTAACCAACCTGGATATTCTTCAGCCTCAGGAAAGAACCATCCTCAACGTAGAGATCCGAAATCCTGTAGTTGTTATTTACATCTATCCATGTATATCTGGGTATACTGTTGGAAGTGCCCTCGCTTGTCCACCGCTCCAGAATGGCTGTAGACCGGTTTGTAAATCTTAAATCCTGCCTCTGGGCCCCGTTAAAAATATCATTGCCATAGCTCCCGACGAAATACATTGAGACATCAAACTGCCTGTAGTCCACAGCACCGTTCATTCCAAAGGTCAGGGGGGGAGTCGGGTTTCCGATCATGGTCCTGTCATTTTCATTAATGACACCATCACCGTTGACATCCACAAACCGGACATCTCCGGGCTTTGCCCTGGGCTGCAGCGGTCTTCCGGTCGGACCGATATGCTGATAAATTTCGGCCTCATTCTGGAATATGCCATCGGTTTTATATCCCCAGAAATGGGCGATCGGCAGACCTATTTCAGTCCGCGTCACCATGCCGGCAACGGCCCAGGTTGCACCGGGCAACACTCCTTCTTCATTGCCGATATTTGTCATTCTGTTCTGGTTGTAGGCGCCATTGATGCCGACCGAGTATCTTAAATTATTTGTTACGTGCCGCCAGTCAATCGACAGCTCTACCCCCCTGTTCTGCACGCTGCCGACGTTTGCGAACGGTGGACTATTGCCCACGTGGGCGGGGATTGGTATAATTTCAAGCAGGCCGCCCGTTGTTTTGACGTAATAATCAACCGATGCCACAAGACGATTGTTGAAAGCCCCTGCATCAAGGGCGACATTAAACTGCTCGGATTCCTCCCAGTGAATATCGGCATTCTCGATATATGCCGGAGATGCGCCAAACATCCTGCCCCCACCAAAGATATACCCCCTGCTTTTATCCATTACCGACACAAACTGGTAATTGCCTATTTCCTGGTTGCCGTTCACACCCCAGGATGCCCTCAATTTCAAGAAATTTATCTGGCCAAAGTCGGGTATAAAATCCTCGTCGCTTAAAACCCATGCAACACCCAGCGAGGGGAAGATGCCAAATCTTGTGTTGGGCCCGAACTTAGAAGAACCGTCTCTTCTGATAATCCCGGTAAAGGAATATTTGTTTTTATAGTCATACGTCACACGACCGAAAGCAGATAACAGGGCCGAATGGGAGGCGCCGCCGTATGCGGTCCATACCGTATCGGTGGCCATATTAAGATACACATGGTTTGGATCGGAAATTGGAACATCGGCATTAAAACCCGACAGGTCCTCAAAATTAAATTTGCTGGCTGTAGTTCCTGCGAGGACGGAGAAATTGTGATCTTCTATCTCTCTTGAATAGTTAAGCGTATTTTCAAATTGCCAGGTATAGTACCTGCCTATGTTTTTGGAAACCGTTGTTTTATCAACGTTCATCTGTGCCCCGTTAAGATAAAACAAAGGTGTATGGGAATCATTGACCAGGTATGAAAGGTCTATTCCGAGGCTTGAGTTGAGTCTTAAACCTTCAATGATTTCAAGTTCGCCGAATACATTGCCGACAATTTTATCCGAACGGCTTCTTCCGGTCTGGATCTCCAGTAAGGCCAGCGGGTTTACAATCTCTGCACCAACATGGTTTGAAATACCATACACCTGTCCCCCGCTGTTTCTGACTACGGGTTCGGTGGAATAGGGAAAAGTATTGAGAATTTGCTCATCCTGCTGGTAAAGTGGTGTGAGGGGATCAAGGTTCAGAGCGCTGCTGTAGACACTGTTAAATGACTGGTTGCTGGCAATGCCACGCTGAATTATATGTGAATATGCAATATTGCTTCCAAAATTGAAATTGTTGTTTACCTGGTGCCGGGTATTAAGTCTGCCCGAAACCCTGTCGAATTGAGACCTGTCGCCGCCAATAATCCCCTGCTGGGAAAAGTATGAGATTGAAGAGGCGTACGTGGAGGTTTCACTGCCGCCTGAAACGGATAATTCATGGCTGGAGATTGGTGCATTTTCCTGGAAAAGGTGTTCCTGCCAGTTTGTATTGTGTGCCGGTACCTCCATTAAATCAAAAGGTTCTGACAACCCGGCATTCCTGGCACCTTCGTTCATCAGCATACGGTATTGTTCGGCATCGAGCATATCAATTGATCTTGCAACATTCTGGACTCCGTGGTATCCTGAGTAGGTCACATTCATGACACCGGGGCTTCCTCCCTTGGTAGTGATCAATACTACTCCATTGGCAGCCCTTGCTCCGTAGATTGCAGCCGAAGCAGCGTCTTTTAAAACATCGATCGATTCTATGTCACCGGGGTTCAGATAATCGATGCTTTGAACAGCCATCCCGTCCACTATATAGAGTGGCTCTGCATTGCCGGTTGTTCCGGCTCCCCTGATACGGACAGTCGGGGCTTCACCCGGCTGCCCTGACAAATGGGTTACCTGAACACCCGCCGTCCTTCCCTGCATTGCCTGATCTACGCGAAGAGTAGGGGTAGAGGTGATATCTTCAGCATTCACCGTAGAAATGGACCCGGTTACGACTCTCTTTTTCTGGGTGCCGTAACCGATTACAACAACCTCATCCAGTTCTGTCAGCTCCACGCTCAGATTTATTTCGATGTAGGAGAGGTTATCAACTGATACCACAGCGGTCTGATATCCTACAAATGATATTTCAAGTGTAGCATCGGGGCCTGAAACCGTCAGGGTAAAATTGCCATCGGGATCGGTGATTGTTCCCGTCATGGTCTGCCGCTCCATGATAGTTGCCCCGGGGATTCCTTCTCCCGATTCTGCATCTCTGACAATGCCTTCAACAGTGTGTTGTTGTGCCGACAAAATCCCCTGGTAAAATGTAAATACAATTACCAGGAATAGTCTGAAAAACTGTGCGTTCATATATTTGGTCTGTTATTGTTTTCGTCATGATATGATGCAGCCATGCTATGCGCATAACCACATCTATATTAAAGAACCACCTTATTTAGTCAATCTTTTGAAACACGCGTATGTAATCCACTCTCATTTGCTGGGGGAAAACCGTTGTTTCATCAGGGCTTCCCGGCCAATTGCCCCCAACAGCCACATTGAAAATAAAGAAGAATTTCTCGTGAAATTCGGTCATGTGCGCCGGGGTTATGCTGATCTCATGAAACTGTAAGTCATTGACAAGCCATTTAATTGAGGTTTCATCCCAGATAATGGAGAAAACATGATATTCATCTGCGAAGATTCCGGTTTCGAGCGTATATCTTCCCCCGGTATAAGTATGCCCGTTATTGTCCCAGTGAAGTGTCCCGTGGACCTGGTTTTCCCTGCCCCTGCCTCCTATCATTTCCATAATGTCAATCTCTCCGCATTTGGGCCAGCCGACCGACGATATATTTTCACCAAGCATCCACAGCGCCGGCCATATCCCCTGACCCTTTGGCAACAGGGCTCTAATATCGACCCTTCCATACCTGAAAGATCTATTGCCCTGGGTTTTCATCCGGGCCGAGGTGTAATTGCTGCCCTGCCAGGCCTCATTACGTGCTTCGATAATCAGTATATCGTCTTCAATCCAGGCATTTTCCTGCCGGTAATACTGCAGCTCATTATTCCCCCAGCCACACAAACCCGGACATCCTGTTCCTGTTTCGAAAATCCAGTCAGCCGGATCTATGGTGCTTTCGTCGAACTCATCATTCCATACCAACTCAAAGCCTTCATAAGAGATTGGAGAAAAAAAGCCATCCTCCACCGGAACATGGTTGCTCATGTCGACCATGATCTGCATTGTTCTTCTTACGTATCTCCCGGAGGAGCCATATGCACGGACCTCGATCCGGTACTGTCCGGGTTGGATAAAAACATGTTCAAATGTCCCCGATACGTTTATAGCTACCGGTTCATTAGCGGATCCAATATACAGATGATATTCATCGGCGTTATCGGCAACCGCCTGGATGGTTACAACCCCGGGGTTTTCTTCGGATTGCGTAATAACAACTACAAGATCAGATGGATCATCGATGGGAACAGAATCCGCTTTATCACAGGAAAGATTAAGAAGAATCATAACCAGACAGCAGATATATTTTACCGGGATTTGCATTGTTAATATTCGTGAAAAAAGAGCTATGACCCGGAAGGGTCATAGCTCTGAAATCCAACCCAACTCTACTCAAAAACAAGATTACGTATATAGAAAGTACCTTCTGTTGTATGGTTTCCACCACCGATTTGAATAAATATCATATCCAGATCATCACGATCGAATACCGTTTCGCCTTCATTGTTTGCGAAGGATGGAGTATCCAGGTCAAAAGTTACGGTCACCCATTCATCCAATGCTAATTCATCTGATTCATATTGAATTAATCTGTTCCACCACTCTGTTGTGGTATGTACATCACCAAAACCAATAATTACCTTTCTGGTCAACGGATCATAGTCATTGGTGCCGGGCAGATAAACATCAACAGACACCGTAGTGAAATTGTCAAACTGGATATTTTTTGGCTCCGGATATACACGCAGCTGTGCCTCCTGATATTGAGCGTCAGTTCTGTCAAATCTTCCCACTTTGGTTGCATCAGCATCCTCAGGATCATCCACACCAGGGGTGATAACCGAATTGCCACCAAATGATCCAAGCAAATCAAAACTTGTTTCGCTCTCAAAGGTATGGCCAAGTTCTTCAGGAGTAATGCTTTCAAGATCTACTACAGGCTCCTGTTCTTCTACAACGTCTGGCTCAAGTGAAGGATCTGAGTAAGAAGCATAATTAAATATCCATGCACCCCAGTCATATTCAAACGTAACAACCATGAGATCGTAACCAGCATGTTCTTCTATCTCAATTTGAAAGGAAACACTGTTTTGAGGTACAGAGTGATGGCCATCGGTCCCAACTTTAATAAGGCCAATCCATGCACCTTCTCCAATAAGCGTAACTGTACCAGTTGATGGGTCATACTCAAACTGGTGAGTGCCGCTTAACCATGCGCTTACATCATCCCCGAAGACATTGACCATGTTCTCAGGAACTGCTTCGAAACAGCCTTCTTCGTATTGTGGTGTGTCATCATATCCATCCACGCCACCCCAGATCTCGTACTCTGCCCAGAAGGAGCCATTGTCATCAAAAATATACTCCATATCTCTTGTGAATGTATATTCCCAGTAGTATTTACAAGGACGTGAGCCGTCATTTTCAAGGTTCCACCATTCATAAGGTGAATCCAGGCTGGGGCCAATTCCCATACTTTGATCTATCCTGTGAAGGCGCCATGTTTTTGAAGTTTCACCGGTGAGTAACTTTAAAGCTTCATCGGGGTCGGTAATTTCAATAGTTTCGGAAAATGTAGAAGTTACTCCGTCGCTGTTTTCCACAGCGAGTGTCACCTGGTAAGAACCAGCCTCCGCATAGGTATGCGTGGGGTTTTCTTCGGTTGAAGTTCCGCCGTCGCCAAAATTCCAGCTGTATGAGACAGCATTTTGGGAAAAACTGGTGAAAGACACTTCTAAGTAATTATCGTCGCTGATTTCATACTGAAAACTTGCAACTGGATCTGGTGCCGGTTCCTCCTCCTTTTCACAGGAGATAAAAGTAATGAGGAAAATCGCTCCAAAAAGAAAGGCTAATTGCCTTAAATTTTTTGAAATTTTTGGTTTCATAATTAACTGGGTTTAATTAATACAAATATTTGGAGCAATGTTATCATCTCAGGAAGCATTCTCCAAAAATCCTGTTTCATCAAGGATACTACAAGTGTGGAAAAAGACTACATCATGAATTCATCATGCCGGGATGAATGGTTCTGATATTCAGCGCCGAGAGGTTTTGAAAAAGTGGTATAATGTTTTCTCTTGATGCAGATTGAGACTGACCGAAGATCATACCGGCATGTATGTTCATGCCATATTTTCCGGAGAAGGTTGATGAGGATTTCTACCCGGAATTGTAATTAAAGGCAGGTTATAGTTTCATGATGAATTCCGTGAGATTGACGTTATGATCGAGATCCAGTTTTTTTCGCAAACGGTAACGGCTAATCTCTACTCCCCTTACAGAGATATTCATAAGCGGTGCAATTTCTTTTGTCGATATGTTCATCCTGAGATATGAGCATAAACGAAGCTCTTTTGGCGAGAGGTCCTTGTAGCGGTCTCTTAGTCTTTCAATAAAGTCCTGATGAACATCATCAAAATATGTATTGAAAAGTTCCCAGTTTTTTTCATTGCGAAGGTCCCTGTTTATTTTCTTTAAAAGATTATTTATGGTTTCTTTTGCCGGACTGCCGGCAGGCGTGGCTTTTGATAATTTATTCAGATCCTCCTTCAGGTAGTTGAGTGTTTTGTTTTTCTGGATAAGGTGCAAGGTTGCATTTGCAAGCTCTTTGTTCTTGAATTTCATTTCATTAACAAGTCCCGTGTTGCGCAAAAGCATTATTTCATTTTCGCTGAGCGCCGTTTGTTCCTTAAAAAGCTCCTCGCGCCTGGCCAGCCTTTTCTCATGCTTTAATTTTTCACGCATTCTTGTTCTGAGAATCCTGTTCCTGATAAGGAGAAAATTACCGGCAATGATCAGGATCATGATAAGAAAATAACCGGAATATGCGATTCTCGAACGAAGGAACGGAGGTTTGATGGTGAAATCAAAGCTCTCAATTTCACTTATTGAATTATAGGCATTTACCGCCCTGATTTGGAATGTGTAATCTCCTTCCCTGAGATTGGTATATTCCTTATAAGTTACTTTTTCCCAATCAGACCAGGATGAGTCAAATCCCACAAGCCGGTGAGAAAAATGGACTCTTTCCGGGCGCTCATACGCCGGAGCCGTAAATCTGAATATGACTGAATTGCTGTTAAAGGGAAGTGCCTGGGAATTTTTCATCTTACTGATATTCGAGGTGAAAAATGATACCGGATCTTTCTGTTTTCCATAAAAAGTGGCTTCCCTGATAAAAACCTTTTCGGAAAAATCATAATCTTTAACAACTTCGGATGCATAATGAATCAATCCGTTCCGGGATCCGATAAAAGCATTATATGTATCATGTATGAAAATGTTTTGAAAAGCGGGGATGAGTATTTCACTGATGCCTGCAAAGGGTGAAATTATATCAATATAGTTGCCGTCTTCAAGCAACCTCATCACTCCGAGGTAGTTGTTGGTAAAGTACCATAAATTCCCTTTGTTGTCCTGATGAATCTTATCAATAAACCCTTTGTCCCCGAAGATATCATTAATACTGCCGTGTTTACTGAATGTATCGTTGGCATAATCATACCTGTATATACCTGAATGAGTTGTGATATGCATTTCTGAATCAATGACCTGGATATTGTAGGGCAATTGTCCGGGCAGTCCGGATCCCGACCTGAATAGACGGGAATGGGTTACAGAATCGAGCGAGTTGCTCAGGTTGACCCGGAATAACCCTTTATATCCATGAGAGATCCATAAATTTCCCTTGTCGTCCAAATGCATATGCCTGCTGGACTCGTTAAATCCTTTAATTTCATTATCAAGCGTCCATTTTCCGTTGTTTTTGCCGAGAGTAACCAAACCGGAATAGGTTCCTGCGATAATTTTATTGTCAGCATCAGGCAATACCAGAAAAGACCAGAATCCTCTGATATCGGAAACTTCCCTGGCGGTAAATCCATTAATTTGAAAACATCCGAAATTATGCCCGCAAAAAAGAGTGTTATCGATTACTTCGAGGGACCAGACCTGCCCTTCTGTTCCGGGGATCAACCTGAATCCTTCACCACTCGAATGCAGATCGTCAAGTGCTGAAATTTTCATGGCATACAGGCCCTGGTTGGTCCCGACATACAGAATACCATTATGGGCCAGTGATGCATAAGCACTCTCGATATGATAGTTGTGGTTCAATAATGTCATCGGCGAGCTGATTTCAATGTAATCGATCCCGTTATCAAGTCCCAGCCAGAGATTATTATTCCTGTCCTCGTAAAGGTTGAGTATGGTATTGTTTTGCAGTCCTTTATTACGATTAATATGTTTCAGGATCTCTCCGTTCTGATTAGTTACAAAGGTGCCGTTTCCAACAGTTCCGAAGGCAAAATAACCGTTGGTAAGCTTAATGGCCGAATATAGATTATTCTCCTTTATTCTCCTGTTTACATCTGAATCCCAGGGAATGAGACCGTTTTTCTTACTTAATAGAAAGAGACCCCCGACGGAAGTTCCGACTAATAATTCGCCATTATCAAGAGGCAGAATATTTCGTATCTCATTGTGGATAAACACCGGATGATCACTGACAAGACGCAAACTGTCATTTTCCAGCAACATCAAACCATTATCGGTATCAAGTATATATAATTCGTTATTTACCGGATGAAGCATGCCGAACCTGCTAACCGGCTCGATAACTTTTATACTCCCTTCCGACAATATAAAAATATAGTTGTAGGACTGGAAAATGATATTGCCTTGATTTTCGTAGATATTCCAGATCTCATCAAAACCGGAGTATTCATCGGGAACGAGGTGATTAAGTGAGATATAGGCCAGTTTCCCCTCATTGTCAGGGGCAAGAAACCCAAATTCCTCAAAGGCTCCCGCGTAAATTGTGTCGTCAATGGCCAGCACTGATCTGACTACTGATAAATTCGAAACAGGGAAAGTTGCCCAGTTAACTCCATCGTACTCAAGGATTCCATCATTATTTCCGAAGTACATGAAACCATTCTTGCTCTGTGTTACTGACCAGTTTTGAGTTCCTGCATTATACTCACTCCGGGAATAATTTACAATTGCTGGAATTCCGATGCTTTTCAGCTGTCCATGAGAATATTGTGCTATCAGAATCAGAATAAGGAACAGCATACGCTGAGGTAAAACCTTCATGCCCGTTATATTAAAATCTGCTGGCCCGATCAAATCACACCAAACTTTAAATTTGCAAAACTTTTTGAAGAAAACGGGTTTTAATAGTAATTAATTATGTTCTTGCCCCCGGCTGCCTTTCGGCGGAATCGGCGACAGCGGCTACGGCAGGGAACTATCGTATTTCGGCATAAGGGAGTTTACCAACATCAAGACGGTTTATGTAAAGTAGCTGATCCCGCTCCTCCGAACGCCCGAAACAAAAAACCCGCTCATAATTCATTGATTATAAGCGGATTTATCTTGTTTTAAGTCGGGGTGAGAAGACTCGAACTTCCGACCCCTTGCACCCCATGCAAGTGCGCTAGCCAACTGCGCCACACCCCGATTTTTGTGACTGCAAAACTAATAAATTAATGTCTATCTGCAAATTTTTTCTTCCGGCAATTTCCTGTGTATCCTCCGCCCGGCCATTTGCCATGATTATTTCTGCGCTTTTTCTTATAAGCTCTTATATGCTGTATTTTATTTGGACTTACCGGCATACTTTGTATTTTTGCATGATTTTTCCTTCCAGCAGGAAAAAAAATATTTTTTAATGCACCTTATGAAATCGGGGGAAACGACACGATTTGTCAAGTTAGCCAGGATTGCCAGAGATCTGATTTAATTGCCATTAACCAGCCATACAAATGAGCATGTTCAAGAAAATGGAGCTTTCGGAAGAAAAATCCAAAAAGCAGCCGGAAAAGAAAGCCGAAAAAGTAAAATGCCTTATCATCGGTTCCGGGCCGGCCGGATATACAGCCGCGATCTACGCTGCAAGAGCTAATCTCCATCCCGTCCTGTACGAGGGACTGCAGCCCGGAGGGCAGCTTACCACCACAACTGACGTGGAAAATTTCCCCGGTTATCCCGATGGCATCACCGGTCCGGAAATGATGGAGGATTTCAAAAAGCAGGCGGCAAGATTCGGGACCGACATCCGTTTCGGACTGGCCACTGCGGCCGACCTTTCAGCTTCGCCGTTCAAAATCACCATTGACAATTCAAAAGAAATCCACGCCGATTCACTTATAATCGCTACAGGGGCAACGGCCAAATATCTCGGACTGGAGTCGGAAAGCAGGTTTATGGGTTCAGGAGTTTCCGCATGTGCAACATGTGACGGGTTTTTCTACAAAAACCAGGATGTTGCAGTGGTGGGAGGCGGCGATACCGCCGCTGAAGAGGCACTGTATCTTTCCGGGATCTGCAGGAAGGTATACCTGATAATAAGGAAGGATCACATGAGGGCCTCCGTCGTGATGCAGGAGAGGGTCATGAACAAAAAAAATATTGTGGTCTTGTATGAACATGTCACCCGTGAGATCGTGGGAGACGGGAACGGGGTGTCCGGTGTTCTGCTTATCAACAGCAAGGGGGAAGAAGTCATGATCGATGTGACCGGATTTTTCGTTGCGATCGGCCATTTGCCCAATTCGTCGATTTTCAGGGACTATCTTGTTACCGATGAGGTTGGCTATATCAAAACCATGCCCGGTTCGACAAAAACCAATGTAGACGGTGTTTTTGCATGCGGCGATGTTATGGACGCTCATTACCGGCAGGCTGTGACCGCTGCCGGTACAGGTTGCATGGCCGCCATGGATGCGGAAAGATATCTCGGTATAAGGGACATTCCCTGACCGGCGCCCGGCGCGTTCCCGGAAACGGACAATCCTTCAGGCATGCTGGCCGGTAAACCGGAAAGCAAACATTGCTGCCCCGTGAACCGGACAATCCGGCGGGGGTCCCGCAAAAATCTCCGGAAATAATACTGGTTTGCGGTTAACCTAAACCAAAGCCCTGCAGGGCCCCGGCCAGGTGATTCCGGCCATATCTGCCCCTCAGCCGGAAACCAGTCAGCCGGCAGTGGTTATTTTTTCACCTGCATATTTTCCTGCCTTAAGTTTTTTCGCCACTTCCGCAAAGGCGCTTATGGTATATTCGACGTCTTCCATTGTATGGACAGCCGTTGGTATCAGCCTGATAAGGAGCACCCCTCTCGGCACAACCGGATAGCCGACGAGTGAGCAGAAAATATTGTAATTCTCCCTCAGATCGAATGCGATATTTGTGCCTTCGGGAACACTGCCCGAAAGGAAAACAGGGGTTACGGGCGATTCGGTATTTCCGATGTTGAAGCCTTTTTCCCTGAGTCCGTTCTGCAACGCATTCACTATTTTCCAAAGGTCCTCGCGCAATCCGTGCTGCGTCTTCAGCAGCTCAAGCCGTTTAAGGGCCCCGATTACCATGGGCATGGGAAGGGATTTGGCGAATATCTGCGACCTCATGTTATAGCGAAGGTAATTGATTACCATTTCACTGCCCGCCACAAATCCGCCGATGCCGGCCATTGCCTTGGCGAAGGTCCCGAAATAAACGTCTACTTCATCCTGGACCCCCAGATGCTCGGCCACACCTGCACCGGTCTTTCCCATCGTCCCGTATCCATGGGCATCATCAACCAGAAGACGGAACGGATATTTGTCCCTGAGCCTGACTATCCGGTCCAGCTTGCCCAGATCGCCCGACATGCCAAAAACACCCTCCGTGATCACAAGGACTCCGCCGTTCTGTCTGGAGGCCAGTTTTACCGCCCTCTGTAGCTGCTTCTCCAGGTTTTCCATGTTGTTGTGAGGGAATACGAACCGTTTTCCCATATGCAGCCTGACTCCGTCGAGTATACAGGCGTGAGATTCCGAATCATATACTATTACATCGTTGCGCCCCATGAGCGCATCGATTATTGAGACCATGCCCTGGTATCCGTAATTAAGCAGAAAGGCATCCTCTTTCCCCTGGAAAGCGGCAAGCTGGCGCTCAAGCTCTTCATGCTTTCCTGTTTGCCCCGACATCATTCTTGCCCCCATGGGATAAGCCATTCCGTATTTTGCAGCTGCATCTGCATCGGCTTTTCTGACTTCCGGGTGATTGGCCAGTCCGAGATAATTATTAAGGCTCCAGACAAGCACTTCCTTGCCCCTGAAATTCATTCTTGTTCCGATTTCCCCTTCTAGCTTGGGAAAAGTGAAATATCCGTGCGCCTCTTTCATGTATTGCCCGATGGGGCCCATGTTCTGCTTTATCTTGTCAAATATGTCCACGATAGTTGATTTTGGTTTTTTCAATATTATTTAAAACGATCATGCCGTACTGGATGGCATCATTGAATCCCGGAGCCGGTTGCAATTGCAAAATAAATGCTTTTTTTTTGCGTTTCAACTAAAATCAATAAAATTATCTTCTCATTGCCGGTTGCTAAAAAAGTGTTAATTTTGCGGGTTGCGACAATAAGGGAACAGAATTTGATTGGTTTTTGAATATTTAACAGCAACTATTGCCAGCTTCTTTAGAAATACACTAATTTCGCAAAATGTTTAGAATACCCGTTATACTCCCGGTTTTGATTCTGTCAGTGTTTATTGTTTCATGCAGCGAGTATGAAAAGCTGCTTAAAAGCGATGATTTTCAGCTGCAGCACGACAGGGCTATGGAATATTATGCAGAGGGGGATTATGTAAGGGCTGCTACCCTTATAGAACGCATCCTGCCAATTTACAGGGGCACCCAGAGAGCGGCCGAGATGAGCTTCATTCTCGCCGACAGTTATTTTCACCGCGGTGATTATATCATGGCCGCGCACCATTTCGACAGTTTCATCCGTGACTATCCAACCCATGATAAGGTGGAGGAAGCATCTTTCATGAGAGCCTATTGTAACTATCTTCTTTCTCCGCGGCCGAGCCTTGATCAGGCCATAACAAGAAGATCGATTGATCAGTTTACGCTGTTCATTACCCGTTTTCCCAATAGTGAAAGAGTCGGCGAGGCAAGGAAACTGGTTGATGAAATGCGGGAAAAACTTGTGGAGAAAGCCTTTCAAAGCGCAAAGCTCTATTACGACATGGGCGATTACCAGGCTGCAATCATTGCCTTCAAGAACAGCCTTTCCGAGTTCCCCGACAGCAGGCATCGTGAAGAACAGATGTTTCTGGTTCTTAAATCAAGTTTTCTGCTGGCAGACCGGTCGGTTCCCGAAAGGCAGCTGCAGCGCTTCCAGTCGACTCTTGATGAATATTATGCATTTATTGAAGAATTTCCCGACAGCAGGCATATAAACGAGGCACACAGTTTTTTGAGCCGCGCTCTGAGAGTGCTGGATGATGACCCTGTCGACGACCTTACACTTGAAAATATCAATTAACCACTATGGACTACAAGAAGTTTAAAGCTCCCAGCACAACAATCACCCGCGATTTGTCTGAAATCGATGCCGAAACCGGCAGTATCTATGAATCGGTTATGATCATGTCAAAAAGGGCGAACCAGATCAGCGTACAGATGAAGGATGAACTGAGCCGGAAACTCGAGGAATTTGCCTATTATACCGACAATCTGGAGGAGGTTTTTGAAAACCGTGAACAGATCGAGATATCCAAATTTTATGAACGCCTCCCCAAGCCTGCCCTCCTGGCGCTTGAGGAATACAGGGAAGGCCTTATCTATTACCGCAATCCGACTAAGATCGAGGACTGACTAACCGTTGTAGAACTATGCAGCTGCAGGGCAAAAAGATCATGCTTGGCGTTACAGGTAGCATAGCTGCATACAAATCGGCGTTTCTCACCCGGTTGCTTGTAAAGGAAGGGGCATCGGTAAAAGTCATTATGACGCCCCTGGCCAGGGAGTTCATAACGCCGGTTACTCTTGCCACCTTATCCTGCAACACCGTTTTGTGCGATTTTTTTTCGCATGATGACGGCGCCTGGAATTCCCATGTTGAGCTGGGGATATGGGCCGATCTTTTTCTTTGCGCCCCCGCCAGCGCCAATACAATGGCCAGAATGGCACACGGGGTTTGCGACAACCTTCTGCTTACCACCTACCTCTCTGCCCGTTGTCCGGTTATGTTAGCTCCTGCAATGGATCTGGACATGTGGCAACACCCTGCGACCCGGGATAATACAGAGAAGCTCCTTTCAAGGGGAAACATTATTCTCGAGCCCTCAACAGGTGAGCTTGCAAGCGGGCTCAGCGGAAAGGGCAGGATGGAGGAACCTGAAATAATCCTTGAAAAAATCAAAACCTTTTTTGCAGGCAGTGGCGATCCCGGCAAAAGTGACTATCGGCCGCTGAAAGGCAGGAAGGTACTTGTTACTGCGGGGCCCACGCATGAACCCATCGATCCGGTGAGGTATATAGGCAACCAGTCTTCCGGCAAAATGGGTTATGCCATTGCAGAGGAGCTGGCCGGCAAGGGCGCAGAGGTGATCCTGGTGTCGGGCCCGGTACCGGTTCTGACCGGTCACCCGAACATAAAACTGGTAAAAGTCAAAACTGCCGGCGAGATGCTCCGCGAATGCCTGCAATGGTTCCCCGGATGCACCGCATGCATAATGGCGGCAGCGGTGGCCGACTACACCCCGGTTATTGCGGAAGACAGGAAACTGAAGCGGGGCAGCAGCAATTTCACCCTCGAGATGAAACCCACCCCCGACATTTTGAAAGAACTTGGCAGTATCAGGAGCAAGGACCAGGTGATTGCCGGTTTTGCGCTCGAAAGCGAGAATGAAAAGGAGAATGCCCGTAAAAAGCTTAAAAATAAAAATCTGGATTTTATCGTTTTAAATTCCCTTCAGGAGGGCGACTGTTTCAACAGCGATACCAACAAGATCAGCATAATCGCCTCCGACGGTTCGGAAGCGGATTACGAGATGAAACCAAAGGCAGCGGTGGCTGCAGATATTGTAGGGTATTTGTTATCTTTGATGGCCAGGATCAGGCCGGCCGAATCGGAAAATGCCATATAGGCATGCCATACAGACATATGCGAACGGGGCGCAGCTTTTAAGATCCTGCAGGGACAACATAAGGCAAACAGGTAAATACGAACCATTATGAAAAAAATAATTCTGGCAACATTATTAGTTCTGTTTTTCCCGGTTGTGCCCTCAATTGCCCAGGAGCTGCGGTGCAACGTCCAGGTTATCACCAACCAGATACAGGGCACCAACAGGCAGAAATTCACCACCCTGCAAAGAGCCATCTATGAGTTCATGAACGGCCGGAACTGGACCAACCATGTGTTCAATGCCCATGAAAGAATAGAGGTCAATATACTGCTTAACCTTACCGAGGAAGTCTCGACCGATGAATACAGGGGGACAATCCAGATACAGTCCAGGAGGCCGGTATACAATTCTTCCTACAAAACCGTCCTCTTCAATTATCTTGACAATAACCTGCACTTTCGTTACGTCGAACACGAAACCCTTGAATTCAGTGCATCCCAGCATCACTCCAATCTTACGGCCATCCTGGCTTTTTATGCCTATATCATAATCGGCCTCGATTACGATTCCTTTTCCCTTTACGGGGGAACAGCCTTCTTCGAAGCTGCCGAAACCATCGTGAACAATGCCCAGAATTCACCCGAAAGGGGCTGGAAATCATTCGAAAGCAACCGCAACAGGTACTGGCTTGCCTCCAATTTGCGGGATTCCAAATATGCACCATTGAGGGAATTCAATTACCGGTACCATCGCCTCGGCCTGGACCGGATGAGCGAACGCCCTGCCGATGCCCGTGAAGAGATTACCGAAAGCCTGTTGCTCATCCAGAGGATATACAGGGAAAAGCCAGATCCTTTCATGCATTTGCTGCAGGTTAAGTTTGATGCAAAATCTGATGAGATTATCAATGTTTTTTCCGAAACCAATCCCGATCAGGCAAACCGGGTCGTGGCAATTCTGAGGGAAGTGGACCCGGCCAATACTCCCAAATATCAGGCAATTCAACAGTAGATAAAATACAGGCCCGCGATCCGGCAATTTCCGGGCCAGCGCCCCTCGGAGGCTGTGGCCAAAACATCTTCAGGATATGCTTTGTAAACTATCGGTGTATAACTATGCCCTTATCGATGAACTGAATATAGGTTTTGCCGGGGGACTTTCGATCATTACCGGGGAAACCGGTTCGGGAAAATCGATTTTGCTTGGAGCATTGTCGCTTATACTGGGTCACCGCGCCGACACCTCCGTGCTGCTGGACAAAAAGCGCAAATGCATAATCGAAGGAGAGTTCAATGTGTCAGGTTATGGGCTGAGAGATTTTTTCAACGACCACGAACTTGATTATGACGATGTGTCCATAATCCGGAGGGAGATAAGCGAATCAGGAAAATCACGGGCCTTTATCAATGATACGCCGGTGAACCTGAATGTGCTCAGGGAGCTTGGCAACCGGCTCGTCGATATCCATTCCCAGCATAACAACCTGAGCCTTTCGGGGAACCTTTTTCAGCTGGAGGTGGTTGATGAAGTTGCCGGCAATAATTCCCTGAGGAGCCTGTATGCCGCCCGTTACCGCGAATATACCACATTGGCTGACCAGTTCAGCGAGCTCATGGAAAAAGCCGGGCAGGCGGCGTCCGACCTCGACTATTGCCGGTTCCAGCTAAAGCAGCTCTCCGATGCCGGGCTTTCCGGCGGAGAACAGGAGGAGCTGGAAGAGGAATTGCAGCTTCTTGCCCATGCTGGCGAGATAAAGGAGATGCTTGAATATTCCTGTTCGGCATTTGACCGCGATGAAAATTCGCTGCTTGCTTTACTGAAGGATATCCAGTCCGCACTTGCCAGGATAAAACCGTTTTACTCGCGGATCGAGGGACTGCATGGCAGGATAGAAAGCTCCCTGATAGAGCTCAGGGATATTTCAGATGAATTGAGCAGCCTGGAAAGCAAAATTGAGTTTGACCCGGGACGGGCCGGTTTTGTGAGTGAGCGGCTTGACCTTATCTACAGTCTGCAGCAAAAACACCGGGTAAATTCGGTTATGGAGCTTATTGCCATCCGTGACCAGCTCGAGAAACGGGTAGAAGAGATCAACGGCTATGAATTCAGCATCGGGGAGGCCCGCAAAAAGATGGATGAGTCCCGCAGGCAAATGGCTGCAGTGGCCGGAGATATTTCCAAAACAAGGATCGCCGCGATACCGGTTCTCGAGGAGCATATGGTTTCACAGCTCAGGCAGCTGGGGATACCCAATGCACGGTTTTGCGTGAAGCACCGGAAGCTTGAGGATTTTACCGGGGAAGGGATTGACAGGGTGCTGTTTTTGTTCAGCGCCAACCGGCAGTCCCCGCCCATGGAACTTTCCAAAGTCGCGTCCGGGGGCGAGAAATCAAGGGTGATGCTTGGCCTGAAATCCCTTATAGCACGCACAAAGGCTTTGCCCACGATTATTTTTGACGAGATCGATTCGGGAGTCTCGGGCGAAGTGGCCGGAAAAATGGGCGGTATCATGAAAAGCATGGCTGCAAAAATGCAGGTTATCAATATAACCCACCTTCCCCAGATAGCAGGCAAGGGAGACCAGCATTTCCATGTTTACAAGGAGGATGCCGGAAATGTCACCCGTACCCGGATTAAATTGCTTGCCACTGATGAAAGGATAACCGAAATTGCCAGGATGCTTAGCAGCGACGGCTTATCGGAGGCTGCAATGGTGAATGCCCGTGAGCTTATGGACATCCGGCCTTCGGGTCTTTGACCCCGCCCCCTCACTCCCCGGTCTTTCACTTCCCGCCGGATTTCACTTCCTTGTCCTCATTCTCCGGCAAGGCCGGCGGGGATGAATTTCATCCTGTACCGGGCCGAATTTTCCACCGCCCCGGTTGAAAACAGATCGGGAAGATATTCCCCGCTGACAGATATTGCAGACTGGTCAAGGTAATAATCGCTCGCAGGCACTCCCGAAGTCCCCGTGGGAATCACCGACCACGACTCATCCCAGTCAGCCGCCGAATACACATGTCTTTGCGATGCGCCGTGGTTCACCCGGAAGGGATCTTCATAATTGTAGGCATAGGGGTTGACCGTGTGGAAGCTGCCGCCCGGGGACCATGTATCGCGGTTGAACCTGAAAAGCCAGTCAAGCACCCGTACCGACCCCATGGGATGCTCGATGGTAAGCCGGTGAACATCTCCCCAGGCCCATCGCCCGGGAATCGCTCCGTGATTAAGCTCAAGCCATTCGATAGTTTCGTAGAAACTTTTTTGCACAACATCCCGGAAAGATCCGGGTCCGGTAAAGGACCTGTCGCCGGCAAGCCAGGCGGATTCCCTTCTGGTCCATACCTCGCTGATGAAACTGCGCACGAGTATCTTGTTGCCGATAAACTCCCTGTAAAGCTCTTCTCCCATTTCCTCAAGAAGCAGGTTTTCCAGGAACTGATTGTAGAACTTCTCAAATATGAGCGCTTCGGGGCTTTCGGGTCTGTACACCATATCCCATTCCCTGAGCATCTCCAGGGCCTGGCGTTCATTCCTGGTGGGCCGGGGCATCTCCCGGAGTTCGTTGAAAAGTCCCGGCAGCATCCTTTCTGCAAGCTTTGATTTTTTGTCAACCTGTATCGTTTTAAAATCTTCGACCGAAAGTCTCTCCTTTTCCATCAACATCTCCCTGATCCTGTCGAATCTTGCCGATATGTCGAACCAGTGGCTGATGTGATGGGGATAATCATCGCCTATTGTCCGGTTGTTTGCAGAAACAACAAAACCTGAAGGCGGATTGTAGGCAAAGGGAAGCTCTTCAAAGGGAACCAGTCCCCGCCAGTCATAAGTATCATCCTCACCGGACCTGACGAGTTCTCCCTTCCCTTCTCTTACAGGTATTCCTGCAGCGGTCTGCAATCCGATATTTCCATCCACATCGGCGTAATTGATGTTCTGGCTTACCGAAATAAAATTGGAGGCTGCCTCGCGGAAATCATCCCAGTTACCGGCCCTGTTGAGAAGGTATACCCCGCGTAATTCATTGCTGAATTCATTGCCCAGCCACCTCATGGAGATCGCCGTTTCCTCAAGTTCCTTGAACCGGGAAATAACCGGGCCGCGGTGGGTGAAAAGCAGTTCTTTTTCTACCCCTGTGTTCCTTCCTGTTTTAATGGTCTGGGCAACTGTCTCCATATCCTTCCATTCTCCCATAAACCGGTACTGGCGGGGATTATCCGGATTTACGGTTTCAAGATAAAAATCGATATCATCAAGCATTACATTGGTCATTCCCCATGCGATCCTTTCATTGTGGCCGGCGACGACGAAAGGCTGCCCGGGCAGCACCACGCCCGTCACGTTCAGATCCCCTTCGATAATATGGTGCATCCGGTACCATATGCCCGGCGCCATGAATCCCAGGTGCATGTCATTTGCGAAGATGGGCTTTCCGGTGGTGCTTTTCTCCCCTGAAACCGCCCAGCTGTTGCTTCCGCTGAAAACCTCAAGGCCAAGTTCGCGCAGTTTCGCCGAGGGCTCGATAAGGGCACTGTGAATGTCGGAAAATGCCTGAAATTCCGGGTATATGTATCTTGTCTGCATATCCAGGTCAGGGATCAGCTCCCTGAACTTCTCTTCATCCAGTTCCCTGCTGAGCTTGTAGAGTATGACCTCGCTCGACCAGCCCATATTGAGGTCCCACGCCATATAACCGGTAAGATTGACCGAATGGGCGGGCTCCCATTTTTCAGGGCTGTAACGGAGTATGCGGAATTCCGGCGGAAGCCGGTCGCCGTTATGTTCGATGAACTGGTTCACCCCGTCGGAAAATGCCGTGAGGGCGTTAACTATATTTTCATCCGAACCGGACAGTATCTGTTCCGACTTTTCGGGTATCCTCAGCGATCTTAAAAGAAGATCGGTTTCTATCAGATCTTCCCCGAAAATCTCCGACAATCGGCCTGTGGTTGCCCTTCTTAGCAGGTCCATCTGCCACAGCCTGTCCTGGGCCATGACATATCCGACGGCCCGGTAAAGATCTTCTTCGCTGCCGGCTATGACTACCGGAACCGCGTGGTCATTGCGCAGAACGGTGACCTCCCCCCTGAGGCCTTCCAGGGCAATATCCTGCCGGTAGTCGGGAAGGGCCTTTCTGGACATGTTTCTTGCAACAAAGCATCCTGCAATGAATATAACTGCCAGGAAGATGACCGATAAGATGAGCAATCTTTTTAATAACTTCATAATGAACATGAATTTGTTAAGCTTTTTCAGAGACTGAATTCCTGATTCGGAATGGAATGCTTGCACACACTGACAAGAGGGTCCATCCAAATATAAATCAAATCTGCCGGAAATCTAAATAAATTTTCTATATTGCCCGGATTACGGTGGCGTTGAATTTGACACGGATCCACTTTCCGTGGCCTGACAATACTGACCCCGTCAAAAAATTAACAGGGGTTAAACTGCTAAAAATCATGCTCTATGACCAGGACTTTTTGTGTAAAAATGGTTGCCGCATTTATTTTCATA
>SKQJ01000365.1 GCA_007119075.1 Bacteroidales bacterium
GCCGCACGTTCAAACTCGGTGATGTTCAGCCATGGAAATTCCGGGGGATTGGTCAGCTCAAAAAAGTCATCCCGCTCACAGGCTGCTACTGCAAGAACTAATAAACCGGCTATTGTGAATTTTGACAGATTGCGTTCCATAAACTGAATTGTTTTATACCTGTTAAAACTGGATCGAGACACCTGCGTTGAATACCCGGAGAGGCGGAAGGACGCCGCCTCCGGTTTCAGGATCCCATCCGTCATATTCCCTGGTCCACAGAAAGGGATTTGATGCGGAGGCATAGACCCTCAAGCGGCTTATTCGCGCAACCCTGGCAGCCGGCAAACTGTATCCCAGTTCGATGTTTTGAACTCTCATATAATCTCCCTTGTACAGATATTTTGAATATGAATTTGTTTCGTTGTTATAGCCATAGGTGACAATGCTTTCCGGTCCTCCGATCCAGTAACCGGCGGCAAGGGGATGGTCCGGATCCCCGTCCCATTCCGGATTGGGCTTGTCAAGATCCCATCCCCAGGAATACTGAGAGTCCCAGGTCAGTTCCGGGTATTTTGCAATGTCGCCCGGTTTTTCCCAGGTATTGCCTATCATATCTTTCCTCAGGGCAACCTGGCCGTACTGGACCATGGTAGTCCTCTTCTCCTCATAATCATATATATAATGCCCGCCTGAAAATGTCAGCAGGATATTCATGTCGAACCTCCTGAATTCTATCCTGTTGGTCATTCCTCCCGTCAAAGTGGGCAATCTTGTTTTATCTTCAAGTATGATCCGGTTTCTTGCCAGGTTTGTCTGTGTCGCCGGAATCTTTCTGCCGGTCCTGACGGTTGCTCCTGTCGATTGCCAGTGGCCGTAATCGATTTCCCATATCATATCAACCCCTTTTTCCGGATCGACACCGGCATATTCGGCCATATACCATGCCCACAACCTTCCCCCGGTAACGGATATGGCGCCCCCGCTTTCCACGCCGCGACCTTCGCGGTCAAGCATCGGGGTAAGGCTCAGCACCCTGTTTCGGTTGCTGCTGATATTGAAATCGGTCGACCACCTGAAATTCATTGCGGGCCGGTGGATATTGACCGAATAGATTGAAAATTCCAGGCCTTGATTTCGCATATTCCCGATATTGTTCCATACGCCGTTTACCCCTGAGGAAGGAGGCAGGTAGGAGAAAAGAAGCAGATCATCCACATCCTGGCGGTACCAGGCCACTGAGCCGCTGATACGGTTTCCTGACAGGCTGAAATCGATGCCGGCGTCATAGCTGTTGGTAGTCTCCCAGGTCAGTGTCGGTGTTCCAAGGTTGGCTATCCTCGATCCGCCCGGTATGAGACCCGGCTCACCATATCTGTGCTGGCGGCTGTTTGTAAAATTTGTCTGGAAAAGGTTTGGATTGATATCCTTGTTTCCGGTCCTGCCATAGCTGCCTCTTATTTTAAGCATGTCCACCCGGCCGGCAGTAAAAAAAGGTTCGTCTGAAATTATCCATCCTGCAGAATATGCCGGAAAGATCTGCCATCTGTGCTCCGGCAGAAATTTTGAAGATCCGTCATACCGCAGGCTCAGGCCTGCATAATACTTATCCCTGAACCGGTAATCCAGCCTGCCAATGTAGCCCAGAAGGTATTCCTCCTCATTCAGCCCCGAAAAAATTTCAAGATAATCGGAAGGGTTTCCCAGCTGTTTGTATGTTCCCGTAAGATTTTGTCCCGCCATGTTCCGGGTATACCTGTTTATGGTCTGCCATTCGGCACCCAGGGTGGCATGAATGTTATGGTATGTGCCTATGTTTCTGTTGTAGTTGCCGTAAATGTTATAATTGAAGCTTTTCCTTGTAACCGCCCTGTCGGCAGCATAGGAACCGAGTTCCCGCAGATGTTCAGATACCCAGTATATGCTGTTGTTCTGGATGAAATCGATCGATGCTTCGCTCCTTATATTGAGCCCATCGATAAAAGGGATTTTATAATCCATGAAAATTCCGCCAAGGCCCCTGTATTGCTCAACAAAATCATGATGGTTGCCGGGATCGATGCTGGCTGTCAGGTTGGCGCCCGACATCGGGTTCCAGTATCCGCTTGGATGGCTTTGATTGTAAATGGGAAACCAGGGAAGAGAAACCCGGTTGGCGTTGCCCCACCCGGCATTCGATCCGCCGCCACCGGCCCCTATTGCCCCCCCGACCTGCTGCTGAACCCGGGTATTTCCCGTAAAAGAGAAATTAAGCCTTGATCCTACCGTAAGATTGTTTACCGGTTCGAAATCAAAATTGGCCCTGGTGCTGAGCCGCTGGAAGTAGTTTTCTTTAAGAACGCTTTCGGTGTTATTGTAATTTAATGACAAAAAGAAAGATCCGGTCTCGCTTCCTCTCGACGATGAAACATTCAGATCGGTAAATGTGCCCGTCCTCAATAACTGATCGAACCAGTCGGTGTTTATGAGCTCCGCCTGGTCTCTTGAGAGCATGGCCACCGGATCGTCGCGATAGAATTTTATGATATCAAAAGGATCAAACCCTGGCAGCCCGGAATTAAAACGGGCCTGATCGACCAGGCTGAACCATTCATCTGTACCGGCAAAACCGATATCAGACGGGCCGCGGTTCAGTGTAGTCATTCCGGTTGAAATATCCACACTGGTGTGCCCGACACCCCTCTTTCCCGATTTCGTCGTTACCAGGATTACCCCGTTGGAGCCGCGCGAGCCATAGATGGAGGTTGCCGCTGCATCCTTAAGCACCTCGATTGACTCTATGTCATTAAGATTGATCATTGACATGGGATCCTGGCTGGTAGAACCGATGGTTCTCTCGAGCCCGCTCCCGGAATAAACAGGCATGCCGTCGATGATCCATAGCGGAGAATTATTGATGCTGAGAGAGCTTTCTCCTCTTATTCGAATATTGACCTGTGAACCGGGCACTCCGCTGGTATTTGTAACCTGCACACCGGC
>SKQJ01000081.1 GCA_007119075.1 Bacteroidales bacterium
CGGGGACTAAAGCCCGGTAAGCCGGCCGTCAAGATTGCTGCAATCCAAAATGATATTCCCGTGCTTCAACCGGCAAACCTCAGGGACGACTCCCTTGAAGAAGAACTTCGCCGGCTGGAAGCCGATCTCTTTATAGTAGTCGCTTTCAGGATGCTGCCGGAAAAGATCTGGAGCATCCCTCCGATGGGAACAGTTAACCTTCATGCATCCCTTTTGCCGCTGTACAGGGGCGCTGCGCCGATCAATCATGCCATTATCAATGGCGAAAATGTTACCGGGCTTACTACCTTCCTTATCGAGAAAGAGATTGATACAGGTAAAATCCTCCTGCAGGAAAAAATAATGATCGGTGACAATGATACCGCCGGAACCCTTCATGACAAATTAATGGTGGCGGGGGCGGGACTGTTGCTTAAAACCATCAGTGCCATGGAAGAGGGAGCTGTCGAGCCTGTTTCCCAGGAAAATTTCACCTTTGCAGGAGACCTCCCGAGGGCCCCTAAAATATCCAGGGATTTCTGCCGGATTAACTGGAACGATACTTCCGGCAGAGTTTACGATTTTGTAAGGGGACTCAGCCCCTATCCGGCTGCATGGACTATCCTGAAATCGGGTAACAGATCGGTTGCCCTGAAAATATATGAAGCAGAGAAACTTTCCGGAATTTCCCATATTATGCCCGGCAGACTGGAGGTTATGGACGGCGGGCTTGTTGTTGGCACAGGTGACGGGGCGGTTTCCCTGGAAAAAGTTCAGGCAGAAGGCCGGAAGGCCATGCCCGGCCCCGAATTTATCAAAGGGTTCAGGCCCGAACCAGGTTCATATTGCAGCTAGACCAATTACCCTCTCTTTGCGGGAAAATTTTCATTTTAAGCCCGGTCCCGGCACGGCTATCATAACCATTCCCGGCTCCGGCGGTATGATGAACGCAAGCCGGCACGCCTTATGCTGAAAGGTATCACTTTTAAGGCCGGATTTGCCGGATGGCCTGAAATACGGATGATACACGGGTTTTAGCGGTAAGGCTGCCTTCGCAGGAAAATAGATGTCCCGGGTGAGGGTTCCTGGCCCTCCTCCATATGATTCCTTCTGAGCAGCCGGCTAAGCTTTATCCCGTACATCTGCGAGATCAGGTGCATGGTTTCGCCTTGTTCGACAATATGGATATCGTATCCCCTCTCTGCCCGGTTCCTTTTTGGCTGCAAATAAACGATATCACCCGGATTTACTTTCCTTTCCCCGTTAAGGTCATTATACCGGTCAAGCTCCCAGGGCATCAGTTCCATTTCCCGGGTAAGGCTCTCGTATGTATCTCCCTGCCTGGCAAAAATATACCTGATCCTGTTGTTTTGCAAAACTTCAATACCCGGGCTTGTGACCGGAACAGCATGCACCGCAGTTGCTGCAGTCGCATCCCTGTCAAGGCGGGGCAGCCCGGCACCCGAATCCAGGTTGTAAAGCTTGTTGTCTTCAATTATCCGGATCAACAATCGGTCATAATCAGGATTGGTGGCATAACCTGCTGTCTTGAGGCCTCTGGCCCAGGCCCTGTAATCGCTGGGATCCAGGTCAAACAGCCCGGCATAACGCGCCCTTCCCGTGAGAAAGTCGCTGTGATCCAAAAAAGATTCCATGGGATTATTGTAGCTTCTGAAGCATTCATTCCTGGCATCATCATCATGGTAAATTTTCCTGCCGGTCCAGTTATGACATTTTATCCCAAAATGGTTGTTCGCCTGTCTTGCCAGCCTGCTGTTCCCGTCGCCCGATTCCAGAATGGCCTGAGCCATTTTGATGCTGGCGGGAATTCCGGTCCTTTTCATTTCGGAAACAGCTATAGCGCTATAGGCATGGATATAGTCAGTCCGGTTATAGTTTACTGCCGGCGGCACATACCGGGAGGTTTTACATGCGGAGAGTACAAACAGCAAAAGCAATAAAAAACGGAACCCCTTCATATCATGCAAATTTGCGGTTAGTTGGTCTGAACGTTAATGTGCATAATGCAAAAATATAATTTTAAATCAAAGGAATGCAATCAGAATTCCGTAAGTATAGTTTTAAAAGCGCGATTCGGAACGACTCCCTCGCTATCGGACCGGAATGCCTTTTTCAGTCCGGTTACAAAATACATATCGATCTCGCCCATATTGCGGACTTCGACCTTTCCCCTGTAGATGCAGTTGAAATATTTGCAGACGTGCTTGTGTGTGCTTCCGGAAATGTTGATTTTATTGACTTCACCGGAGCTTTCCATTCTGCTTGCAGTATTTACGGCATCTCCCCATATATCATATGCCATTTTGCTTTTCCCGATCACTCCGGCAATGACTTCACCTGTATGTATTCCCAGCCTGATATTCCATTTCGGCTGGTTGTTGCTTTCCTTGATAAGGTTTGTGTCATTTACGAATTTTTGAATCTCAAGGGCCGCGAGCACAGTGTCGATGGGATTGCTTTTGTTCCGGATGGGAAGGCCCCCTGCGCACATGTATGAATCACCGATGGTTTTGATCTTTTCGATATAGTGAGCCTTGGTTATCTGGTCGAATTTTTCAAAATACATGCTGAGATCTTTTATGAGATCACGCATGCTGAGCTGTTCAGACAGCTTTGAAAAATCAACGAAATCAGTGAACATGATCGAAACCATCCTGTAATGCTTCGGGGTGGCATAACCTTTGATCTTTAGCTGCTCTGCAATCTCGTAGGGGAAAATATTCAAAAGCAGGTTATCGGCCACGTTTTTTTGCTCTTCTGCGAATTTTTTCTGTCTGTTTACCTCCTTCTGCTGTTCTTCGAGCTTTTTGTTTATCTGTTCAAGGTTTATCGTAAGGTCAACCAGATCCTGGTTCTGGTCCATTAACCGTTCCTGGGCCAGTTTCAGAGAGGTAATATCGGTTTCTATGGCTATGAAATTGGTGATTTCATTTTCCTCGTTTGTCACCGGGGTGAG
>SKQJ01000249.1 GCA_007119075.1 Bacteroidales bacterium
AAATTACTGTTCAGGCTGGCACGGCATTTTAATCCCGGGACGGTGATTGAGCTTGGTACTTCGCTTGGCTTCGGCACCTTTTGCCTGGCCAGGGGAGCCCCGGAGGCAAAAGTCCACAGTATTGAGGCATGTCCGGGACAGATCAGGACAGCCCGCAGGGAACTTGCAAAGGCCGGCATCGTAAATGCAGAGCTGGCAGAGCAATCCTTCAGTACCGGGCTGCCCGAATTGCTCGGGAGCATTGAAACGGCAGATATGGTCTATTTCGACGGAGACCACCGGAAGGAATCGCTTCTGTGGCAGTTCAGCAAGTGCCTGGCAAAAGCCACTCCCGATTCGGTGTTCATAGTGGCCGACATTAACTGGTCGGCCGGCATGTCCGAAGCATGGGATATGCTGTGCAATGATCCGGCAGTGACAGTTTCGGTCGACCTGTTTCATTGTGGCCTGCTTTTCTTCAGAAAAGGCGTAGCTAAACAGCATTTTGTCCTTGGTTTTTCAAAATGATCTGAAAATATTGTTAAATGATTTCCGTTTTAACCTATTAAAAACTAAATTCGGTTTTTTTATCCTGAAGGGATAGCTTTTCTTACTTCTAACAAATACCAGCCTCATGACAAATATGATAAGTATCAGGAACCTTACCAAGGATTATTACATAGGAACAATCGTTGTTAGAGCCCTGGATTCGGTCTCGGTCGATATCAAAAAAAACGAGTATGTTGCAATTATGGGCCCCTCCGGATCCGGGAAATCCACGCTGATGAATATTATCGGTTGTCTTGACACCCCAACCGGCGGGCAATATATACTCAACAACACTGATGTCAGCCAGCTGGAGGATAACCGGCTTGCCGAAATACGCAACAAGGAGATAGGATTTGTATTTCAGACTTTTAATCTGCTGCCCAGGTACACGGCATTTGAAAATGTTATGCTGCCCATGGTTTACGCCGGAAAATCCAAAGCCGAAAGGACATCCCGGGCGGCGGAAGTAATGGAGAGCGTCGGGCTTACCGACCGTGCCAGTCACCGCCCCAATGAATTGTCCGGCGGACAGCGACAGCGGGTTGCCGTCGCCAGGGCCCTGGTAAACAATCCGTCGATTATCTTAGCCGATGAGCCAACCGGGAACCTTGACTCAAAGACATCGGTCGATATTATGAAACTGCTGGATGATATTCACAATCAGGGCAATACCATAATCCTTGTCACTCATGAAGAAGACATAGCCCGTCATGCCCACAGGATAATACGTCTGCGTGACGGCAAAATCGAATCTGATGCCCGCAACCCGAAACACGTCTTTGCCGATCCCCCCGGTAACTGAAAATTGAACAAAACCTGTAAGTCGGCCGTTTACGGTTAAATATTGCAAATCCGTTTACCATACAATCATGTAAAAAAGCAGGCTTGCTTATTGCATGGTATAATTTTTCAAAAAGATGAAGATATATACAAAAACCGGTGATTCGGGGAAAACTTCACTTGTGTGCGGGACAAGGGTGAATAAGTATGACGACCGTATAGAAGCCTACGGGACCGTTGACGAGCTGATCTCATGGATGGGGCTTTTAAGGGATCAGGAAATTGCCCCGGGTATTGCGGAACTCCTCCTGAAGGTGCAGGACAGGCTGATGATATGCGCTTCTATCCTGGCGACCGATTGCGAGGACTGCAAGGTCAGGGTGCCTTCAATGAAGGATGAATACATAACCGATCTCGAACATGCAATAGACAGGATGGAAGAAGAGCTGGATCCTCTGAATTCGTTTATTCTTACAGGTGGTCATCCGGTGGTTTCTTATTGCCACATAGCCCGGAATGTTTGCCGGCGTGCCGAACGAAGGGTTCTGAAGCTTTCGGCGGATTATCCTGTTGACAGCATAATTGTCAGATATCTCAACCGGCTTTCTGATTATTTATTTGTGTTGTCCCGCAAATTAGGCAAGGATTTTGCGATTGTTGAAATTCCATGGAAACCGGAGTTGTAAAATTCATTATATTTTTTAAATTTGCACCACTTTTTAAAAGATAGGTTATCTAATATATTATTCTGATATGTACTGGACGCTTGAATTGGCCTCTAAGCTTGAAGATGCTCCATGGCCCGCAACAAAGGATGAGTTGATCGATTATGCCATGCGATCGGGAGCTCCTCTGGAGGTTATCGAAAATTTGCAGGAAATAGAAGATGAAGGGGATATTTATGAAAGCATAGAGGATATCTGGCCCGACTACCCCAGTAAGGATGACTTTTTTTTCAACGAAGACGAATATTGAATCATGGCTTGTCAAAAACGTCTTCCATGGATTTTGGCCGTATGTGATCCAGCCACTGAAAATTCTGAAGCAGCCTGTCGCCGGCAGGAACTTCGTCAAGCGGATAAAGCGTAGCCTCCGGTCTTGTCAGAAACCTTATCCTGTCAGGTTTGTTTTCCTTTAAAAAGATTATCAGTCTTGAGCTCGCAGCCTTGTTTATCCCGATGATCTCATGGTTTTCAGTCGGGTAATAAAGTGTCTCGGCATTGCCTGAGACATTTACCCTGTAGAGCTCGCCCCCTTTAAAATATCCTGTGATCTCATTCCCTTTTATCTGGTTGTAAAGCCCGGGCTCCTCTTCCGATACGATGAAGGCGGAATTTTTCATCACGACATGATCAGCCTCTCCGTTTCTGGTGTGCAGTTCCATATAATCTGCGGTAAGCTGGCTTTCATCAGACCAGAGCACCGGTTCCTGGAACATATATATTATGGAATCCTTCATATTATAATAAAGGGAATCGCACTTGCCCTGCATGTCGTTACTGAAGATCCTCACCCCGTAATATGCAACCATGATCCTGGTGGTATCCCTTTGCGGGGGAATAAGGGATGGTGTCGGTATTGTATCGGAAAGCAGGGTGTCATTTGCTGCAACCGGGGAATTTTCCGTCAGGGCAGGAGCCGG
>SKQJ01000216.1 GCA_007119075.1 Bacteroidales bacterium
ATTGAAAATCCAACAAAGTGCAATGAATTGCATGGGTAATCGACGAAGTCAAAATACTCACAGACGGATGAAAAAAATTGACTTCGTCGATTACACATGTTATACCTAAACGTTGAGTAATACTAGTCTGATGTGTAATTCATGGGAAAGCGAAGCGGTTCCTCCTGTAAGTCAAAATTTTGTATTTTTTGGACAAAATTTTGGCATCTTTTATTACAGGAGAAATATACTAAGTTCGCCTAAAATTATCTTACCGATAAATACCAGACCGGCTTTTCGGGAGTTTTTTATTAATTAAAAATACATTTACTTTAGAAATTGAAACCAATCCGGATCATAACCGGTATATATCTTTTCAGGCCCATGAGATCCGTTAAGAATTTTCCGGATATAATATCCGTCATTGTATTTGCTTCATTATTCGTGTCCTGCTCGGGATTCGGCGATATCGAAGTAGGTGAGATAGAAGATGTCAGGCTCAGGAAGCTGGCCCTCAGATCGGTGGAATTCGATGTCAGTCTGACCATAGACAACCCCACTGCCTTCAGATACAGGATCACCGATGTTGATCTTGATGTTTTTATAAATAATGAATTCGTAGGCAATTTACGCAATGTCGATAATGTACTGATACCGTCAAGATCATCTGAGCTGTATACATTCCCTCTCAGGGCTGATTTTTCCAATATATTGAAAGGCGCTTTGTCCATGTATAGTTTTTACCTGGACCGGAATGCGGAAATAAGCATCAGCGGAACAATTACCGCCCGCTCCTTTCCCTTTTCAAGGACAATTCCTGTAAATGAAGCTGCCGATATTGACCTGAACAGATGACATTCCTGTGGAACCGGTTTTTTGATATTAAAGGGCGCTACGAATCATTCCTGAGATTCCTGAGAAACTAAATTGTTTTTTAATTTTAATATTTTTTATTTTTGCACATTACAATAAATTCAGGTTTCATCCGGTTCATATTTTCTGGCAGGCGAGTTATTTTAAACCAGTTTATGAGATTACTATCGGTTTTCCTTTTAGTTTTAATTACCGCCGTTCATGGTTTTTCGCAGGAAACCCAAGTCAACAGCGGACAATTGAATATTAACCAGGATGAAAGGCTTGAGGAGCTTATCAGGCGTCATATTTCGATCAATGAAAGCAGGGACGGCATTCCCGGTTACCGCATTAGAATTTTTTCCCAGTCGGGCCAGGATGCCCGTTCACGGGCTCAAAACATAACGGCCCGGTTCTTTGAGAATTATCCTGATGTCAATACCTATATGGTCTGGGATGCACCCAACTGGAAAGTATATGTCGGAGATTTCAGGAGCCGCAGCGAAGCGCTGAAGCTTCAGAGGAAAATCAACAGGGCTTATCCGTATGCTTTCATCATAAGCGACAGGATCAATCTTCCCCCCATTGACTGATGCCTTTATGCCTGGATTTTTTGCACTTATGGTGCCCCCGGACTCACTTACATGATAAAAGGGCAAAAAAATATTTATAAAACCCTCCGATGACTGAAATACTTAAGCATGAGTGTGGTGTCGCACTCATCAGGCTGCTGAAACCGCTGGAATTTTACCAGGAAAAATACGGAACATGGAGATACGGGCTGGATAAGCTCTACCTCCTTATGGAAAAACAGCATAACCGCGGTCAGGATGGTGCGGGGGTGGTAAGCATCAAATTCGATCTCAAACCGGGAAAACCTTATCTGTTCAGGCGTCGTTCAAACTCACCGTCTTCTATAAACGATGTTTTTGCCAAAATTCACAAGCACTATAACCATCTGATGGGCCGTGAGCCTGAATTATTTGAAAATCCGGCCTATGCACGTGACAATATTCCCTTTGCAGGAGAAATTTATCTTGGCCATAACCGGTACGGAACCTTCGGGAACACATCAATTGACCATGTCCATCCGGTCATGAGGGAAAACAACTGGAAATCCCGCAATCTGGTGCTTGCCGGCAATTTCAACCTCACCAATACCGATGAGCTTTTCAGGAAGCTTATCAATCTGGGACAGCACCCCAAGGCCTACTCAGATACAGTTACCATCCTTGAGAAGGTTGGCCATTTTCTGGATGAAGAAAATGAACATCTTTTCAGAAAATATAAAAAACAGGGATATGCCAATATTGAAATATCCGGACTGATCGAGAAGAATCTTGATGTCAACAAAGTCCTTGAGATATCAAGCAAGGACTGGGACGGCGGATATACCATCGCCGGGATAATCGGCCATGGAGATATGTTTATGGCCAGGGATCCCTGGGGGATCAGGCCTGCTTACTATTATGCAGATGACGAGGTTGTGATAGCTGCATCCGAGCGTCCGGTCATCCAGACCGTTATGAACGTGCCGACAGAAAAGATCAGGGAGCTGGAGCCCGGAAATTCCCTGCTTGTAAAAAAAGACGGCAGTTTATTTGACGAAACCATCCGCACGCCCCGGACAAGGCTGTCCTGCTCATTTGAAAGAATTTATTTTTCCCGCGGAAGCGATGCCGGTATTTACCGTGAACGGAAAATGCTGGGTGAGCTTTTAACTCCGCTCATACTGAAAGCGGTCGGTCACGACCTGGTCAACACTGTTTTTTCCTATATTCCGAACACTGCCGAATCGGCATTTTACGGAATGATAAAGGGAATCGAAAATCACATGCTTGAAGAGAAATCCCGCATAATCCTTGAAGAGGGAAGCAGCATGACGGAAGCCCGGGTCAGGGATGTCATTGCTTCCCGCCCAAGAGTCGAGAAAATCGCGATCAAGGATGTCAAGCTGCGGACCTTTATTTCCCAGGAGAAAAAAAGGGATGATCTGGCAGGCCATGTTTATGATATTACATATGGCACCATCAGGGAGGGGGAGGATAATCTGGTAATCATAGATGATTCAATAGTAAGGGGAACGACTCTGAAAAGAAGCATACTGAATATCCTGGACAGGCTTTCCCCGAAAAAAATAGTAATTGTATCCTCCTCGCCGCAGATCCGTTATCCCGATTGTTACGGGATCGACATGACCAAGCTGACGGATTTCATTGCTTTCCATGCAGCCATTGAACTTCTTAAGGAATCCGGCCGGGAGGGAATAATCAGCGAGGTGTACAGGCTGTCCAAAGATCAGCAGGATAGGCCGGTCGAACAGATTGTCAACCACGTTAAAGAAATTTACAGACCTTTTACCGCCGAAGAAATCTCCGAAAAGATAACTGTGCTTTTAAAGCCTGCCGACCTTAAGGCTGAAGTTGAAATTGTCTTTCAGACCATTGAAAATCTGCATAGGGCCTGCCCGAATGACAGGGGGGACTGGTATTTTACCGGTAATTACCCTACTCCCGGGGGCAACAAGGTGGTGAACACATCATACATAAATTATATCGAATCCCGTGACCAGCGGTCGTACTGATGATCTGCCGGGGCCGGAAACAGCCCTGGCGCATGTCCAAAGGCAAAATCAGCGCTTTCTGCGCATATAGTATTTTACCCGCTGGTATGTGGATACATGCCTCACAACCTTTTTCTTGTACAGATCGCTCATGGTTATCATGATTCCTGTTTCCTCGACGTTTCCGAAGCCCGGATTTATGACAGTCCCGAAAACCTTCATTGAAGGCGACAGGTTCATGTATGCATTTATAAGCGGGGGGATAACTTCCGAATAGCTTCTGACGTATTGGGAGAGTATTTTATAGTCTTCCTTGTAATCACTGCCTTTGAGTATCTTTTTGTATTTCGGGACATCAATTTGAAGGTCCAGGGGGTCCCTGGGCCATATCAGGTTATCCGGATCGGGGAAATATTTTTGCAGGAAATAGAGGATTATATTCCTGGCGTCCTTATTGAACTTCTGGTACATTGTTACTTTCCCGAAAAAATATTTCATTTTGGGATTGTCTACCATTATGGCTCCCAGTCCGTCCCAGAGATTGTCGAGTGCAAACAGGCCTTTTCTTGCCCGGGCGGTCGACTGGTACGCGGGCTGGACAAATGATCTGCCAAGCTCTATGAGAAAAGGAAGGTATTCGGCAGTGAATTTGTCGGAAAACTCAAACAGTTTTGAGGTGGCAAATTTTGCCGGATCAACGGGCTTGTCGGCCGGAGGCAGATAGAACCTGTAGCCGCCGAGGATTTCCCTGTGTTTGGGGTCCCAGACTATCAGCTGACTGTAAGGGTCTTCCGAAGTATCGAAGTCATCCAGGTCGGTGCTTTTGCCTGTTCCTCCCCCGGCCTGCCTGAAACTGAGCTCTCTGAGCCTTCCTATTTCGGTAATGATGTTTGGCGAATCGAAATGATTTACGATATAAAGCTCATTTCCTCCATTGTTTGTCTTTCTGACAAACTTTGAATGATCAAGCTCCTTTTCAATTTTACCGGCACCAACAGGAGAAATTATAGGCTTCATCTGTTTGTTTTTTGTTTATGAGCTCACATGGAACCTGCCAGTTTATAATCATTTGCCTTTGTGGAATGAGAATCGGATTTAACCCGGGGGGAATGATCATAAGCTAAATGGATGTACATAATGTCTCAGCCTGCTAAAATAATGTTTTTTTCGAACCGGAATTAAAAAAAGTTAAAAATTTTAAGTACGGCGTCTTCAATCCTGATGCCGGGCACTGTCTTGCTTGAGACTGTAAACGATATCCTTTACATGCTCAGCCCACCGGGCATGGGTTTTTGATTTGTCAAACCGGCTGTATGGTATGGCCGGTCCCACCGTGACGTGTATTTTCTTATTTCTTTGCCTGAACATTTCGTCCGGAAGATAGAACATTTCGATGTTGGCCCTGATGCCGATTTTTTGCCGGAATTTTGCAAAATTGTAAAAAAACGGTGAATTCCTGCCCTCGAAGTGAACCGGCACGATGTCGCGTTTATGGTCCAGTGCCTTTTTAATAAAATTCTTCTTCCATTCAAGATCCTTTATTTCCCCTCCGGTTTTACGGGAACATAATCCGGCGGGAAAATAGAGAATCTGGTCGTCCGACTTGTAAACCTCCTCGATCCTCCTGACGTAATCGGCCGATTGCCGGCCGTGCTTGTTTACCGGAATAAAAACAGGTTCCAGGTTTTTAAGGTTAAGCAGCAGGTCATTGACAATGAATTTCACATTTTTGTGGTACCTGCCAACCATATCCATGAACACCATTCCGTCAAGCCCGCCGAGAGGATGATTGGATACAAATATATACCTTCCCTTTCGGGGAATGTTTTCCTCGCCGGAAACAGTATAGGTTATTCCAAACGATTCGAGGATGTTGGCAATAAATTCCAGCCCATGACTGTCCTTATATCTGCTCATGGCTGCGTTCAATTCATCCTGATGGATTGTCCTTTTGATATACCCAAGGACGAAACCTGGCATAAGCTTGTAGAGAAATGGATTTTTATTCCTGAATATGGAATCCACATCAACTTTATCGGGGGGTCGGGTTGTTTGCTCCTCTGTCATTTCGGATTATGATTATTTGCAAATTTAGAGCATTTTTTTTTATCCGAAAATACGCCGGAAGAATGGAAAAATCCATCGCCCGCCATCATATTTTCCCGCTGAGGATCAGAAACCGCAAAGGCGGTGAATGAATGTGTCAAAAAAGTTATCAACAAAGTGGAGAAAAATGGGGAAAAGTGGAACGAAGTGGAGGATTTTTTCGTATTTTTACCTATTCAAAGCCGATGCTATGGCAACTTTTATAGGTGATTACACATGCAGGGTCGATTCAAAAGGAAGGGTGATGCTTCCATCGGCTTTTAAGAAGCAGATGCCCGCCGCTGCTATGGACCTGTTTGTGGTCAAGAAGGATATCTTTGAGAATTGCCTTGTATTGTTTCCCATGGATGAATGGGACCGGCAGAATGAGATAATCAGGTCCCGGATCAATCCCTATAATAAAGAGCATAGCCGATTTCTCCGTGGATTTTACAAAGGCACGGCCGAAGTGGTTCTCGATGCAAGCAACCGGTTGCTTATTCCCAGGCGGCTTCTGGAGACTGCAGGGATCGGGGGAGAGGCTGTTCTTGCCGGACAGGATGGGAAGATAGAGCTATGGAGCAGTGAATTGTACAATGAGCAGGCAGAACCCGCTCACGATTTTTCCCAGCTTGCAGAGAAACTCCTGGGAGATCCTGACAGAAACCTTTGAAGCCATGGGATATCATAAGCCGGTCCTGTTAAATGAGAGCATTGAAGGGCTGAACATCCGGCCCGATGGGGTATATGTAGATCTGACCTTCGGCGGGGGCGGCCACTCCCGGGGAATCCTGCCGGGACTCGGCGACGGCCGGCTTTTCGCTTTTGATCAGGATGCCGATGCGGCCGCTGAAGCTGAGAAAATAAGAGATGCCAGGTTTGTCTTTACAAGGAGCAATTTCCTGTTTTTCCGTAATTTTTTAAGATATTATAATATAAATTTGGTGGACGGAATTCTTGCTGATCTGGGGGTGTCGTCACATCATATCGACGACCCCGGCCGCGGGTTTTCATTCAATGCCCCCGGCCAGCCCGATATGAGGATGAACAGGAATTCTTCGGTCACCGCGCTTGAGATAATTAACTCATACAGCGCTGAAAAACTAACGGGAATATTCAGGGAATACGGGGAAATCTCCAATGCAGGGAAAGTTGCGCGCACTATTGCCGGTGCACGTGAAACCCGGCCTTTTTCTGACATACCGGGATTCATCGATGCTATCGCATCATGCATGCCTGCAAGACAGGAAAACAAGTACCTCGCCAAGATATTCCAGGCTTTGAGGATCGAGGTCAATAATGAGCTCGCGGTTCTCAGGCAGATGCTCACGCAGGTTCCGCTTGCACTCAAAGAAGGAGGACGGCTGGTGGTGATATCCTATCATTCCCTTGAGGACAGAATAGTGAAAAATTTTATGCGCACGGGAAAACCGGAGGGAGACATTGAAAAGGATTTTTACGGGAACCCCCTGGCTCCGCTAAAGCCTGTTATAAGGAAAGCTATCGTGCCGGGGGCGGAAGAAATTAATGACAACAAACGCGCCAGAAGCGCGCGCCTCAGGGTGGCTGAGCGAAATTAAAATCTGTTATGCTATATGGCAATTGACGAAGAAAATATTGAATTCATTGACGAAAGCGGCGAGAAAAAAGACGGATCAAAAGGCAGCTCTTTCAAGGATTTTATAGATGGCACTGTGCTAACCCGCGAATTCGTGATGAAGCAGCTGCCGTTTATTGTCTTTCTTGCCTTGCTGGCTATTATTTATATTGGAAACAGGTATCATGCCGAAAAGCTGGTAAGAAGATCGGGAGAGCTTCAGGCCGAGCTCAAGGAGCTAAGGGCTGAGGCAGTGACCGTCTCGGCCGAGCTTATGCACCTCAGCCGTCAGTCGGAGGTCCTCAAGCTTCTCAGGAACAGTGATCTGGATCTAGTTGAGTCACTCGATCCGCCCAGGAGAATTATTGCCGGCAAAAAAAGAAAATAGCAATGTCTGTAAAAAAAGACATATTATGGAGGGTTGCGCTGGTGTATTTCGGCATGCTTGTTTTTGCCGTCGTGATAATCGGAAAAATGGTGTATATTCAGTTCGCCGAAGGCAGCCACTGGCAGGATAAGGCCGGAAGGATGACAATACGGGACATTACAATCGAACCCAACAGGGGGAACATATATGCTGCCGGAAATCGTCTTCTGGCCACATCAATGCCCTATTATGAAATCCGGATGGACCTGCGTGCCGCCGGGCTCACCGACAGGATATTCAACAATAATATTGATTCGCTCTGTCTTGCGCTTGCCGGCCTTTTCGGCGATAAATCCGCACCCGCCTACAGAGCCGAGCTAGTTAAGGCCCGTCAGGAAGGAAAGCGTTTTCATCTGCTGCAGCGCAGGGTGTCGCACGACCAGCTGAGGGAACTCAGGAGATTCCCTCTTTTCAGGCTCGGCCGGAATACCGGTGGACTTATTGTAATAAATGACTATCAGCGAATTCAGCCATACCAGAATCTTGCCTCGAGAACCATCGGGTATACCACAAAGGGCGAGTCGGGAAACGTGGTGGGGATCGAGGGAGCATATGATCATCAATTGCGGGGAGTGGCCGGACTGAAACTTATGCAGAGGATTTCAGGCAATGCATGGATGCCTGTCAACGATCGCAATGAAGTCGAACCGCGTGACGGCATGGATGTTGTCACAACCATCGACATAGACATCCAGGATGTTGCGACCAACGCTTTGCTGCGGCAGCTTATGGCCCACCGGGCACACCACGGAACCGCAATTCTCATGGAGGTACAAACCGGTGAGATAAAGGCCATAGCCAATCTTGAAAGAAACAGCAGCGGAGGGTATTCGGAAACCTATAATTACGCCCTGGGAGAAAGCACCGAACCCGGATCAACATTCAAGCTGATGTCGCTGATGGTGGCCCTGGAAGATGGCTATATCAGGCTGGAGGACAGCATCGACACCGGAAACGGGGAAATTTCCTATTACGGACACCGAATTTCAGATGCCCGAAGGGGAGGGTACGGAACGCTTTCAGTCGGGGAAGTATTCGAGATGTCTTCCAATGTGGGGACCACCATGATAATAGATCGCCATTACCGGGGGAAGGAAAAGGATTTTATAAACCGCCTCTACCGGATGAATCTCAATGAAAAAACCGGTGTTGAAATAAGGGGAGAAGGAGTTCCTGAAATAAAATATCCCGGGAGCAATCTCTGGTCGGCAATTTCCCTGCCCATGATGTCGATCGGATACGAAGTAAGGATGACCCCCCTACAGATACTCACCTTTTACAACGCCATTGCCAATAACGGCAGGATGGTGAGGCCAAGGTTCGTGAGTTCTCTCCAGTATCATGGCAACATCATCGAGAATTTCCCCGTTGAAATTATCAATCCGGCCATAGCTTCTCCTGCAACAATTAAAAGTGCAAGAAGAATGCTGGAAGGGGTGGTTGAATCCGGAACGGCTATAAACCTCAGCAATGCCAACTACAGGATTGCCGGCAAAACCGGAACTGCCCAGATTGCCAATGAAAAATACGGGTACAGAATGAATTCGAGGGTCAGCCACCAGGCATCATTTGTCGGATATTTTCCGGCCGACAATCCCCGTTACTCATGTATCGTGGTCGTTAATTCCCCCTCCAACAATGTATATTACGGGAACCTGGTAGCAGGGCCTATTTTCCGGGAGATTGCCGATAAAGTTTATGCCACCGGCCTGGATATGCATGAGCCTGTAATCGCTGAAAGCCGTATCGCATCAGATCCCCCCTTTTCAAAGTCGGGCAACAGGCATGACCTTGCCAGGGTATTCGCTCACCTGGGGGTTCCCTACCACGATGGCGGGGATGTCTCGGAATGGGTTTCCACGATGCGGCGCGATTCGCTCGTTGAGCTGCGAAACAGGGATATGGCGGAGGGCCTGGTCCCGGATGTGGTTGATATGTCCCTGATGGATGCATTATACCTGCTTGAAAACAGGGCGCTCAGGGTGGAGGCCAGGGGCAGGGGCAAGGTGAATTCCCAGTCTTTGCCGCCCGGGACCCGGTTACGGCCCGGACAGAGAATTATTTTGGATATGAGTCTAAATTAGAACCGGATGTCGCGTAAACTGATTGACATACTTGAAGGAACAGACTATACAGCTATCCATGGCGATCCTGACATGGAAATAATCTCTATTGAGCCGGACTCCCGGAAGGTGGTGCCTGGCAGCCTGTTTTTTGCAATACGGGGAACCCTTTCCGACGGTCATGATTATATAGGGAAAGCGATATCCGCTGGTGCCGGTGCCGTGGTTTGCGAAACCATGCCGGAAGATCCCGACAGATCTGTTGTTTTTATACAAGTGAAAGACAGCGCCCGGGCCCTCGGTCATGCGGCATCGGCATTTTTCGGTCATCCTTCGCGCGATCTTATTCTTGTCGGTGTAACGGGGACTAATGGCAAGACCACTACCGTTACCCTGCTCTATCAGCTTTTCCGGCGGCTTGGCCATAAAACCGGCCTTATTTCCACCATCAGCTATTTTATTGGAGACCGGAAATCTCCGGCATCCCATACCACCCCGGATCCCGTCCGGCTGAACCGGCTTCTCCGGGAAATGGCAGATGAAGGGTGCAGGTATTGTTTCATGGAGGTAAGCAGCCATGCCCTGGCACAAAAGCGAACCGGGGGCATCCATTTCGCGGGAGGGGTTTTTACCAACATAAGCCATGACCATCTCGATTACCACAATACATTCAGCGAATATATAAAGGCCAAAAAGCAATTTTTCGATCTCCTCGGGGATGATTCCTTTGCCCTTATCAACAAGGACGACCGGAATTCCGGCTTCATGGTGCAGAATACAAGGGCATCGGTAAAAACGTTCGCTCTTAAATCCATGGCCGACTTCAGGGGAAGCGTCAGGGAGAGCCACCCGGACGGGATGCTGCTTTCCATTGACGGGAAGGAAATGTGGACCGGTTTTATCGGCGGTTTCAATGCCTATAATATCCTTGCGGCATATGCAACGGCATTGATGCTGGGAACCGGGAGGGAAGAGCTGCTCCGGGCAATGAGTGCCCTTGGCCCTGTAGAAGGAAGATTTGAAAACATAAGGTCGGCAAACAGGGTTACAGCCATTGTTGATTATGCTCATTCGCCCGATGCCCTTGAAAATGTTATCGATGCAGTGAGGCAATTGCTTGGCAAGAGTCAGCGGCTGATAACCGTTACCGGCGCAGGAGGCGACCGCGACAGGGAAAAAAGGCCCGTAATGGCAAAAATTGCTGCCCTCGGGAGCCATACAGTTATTTTGACCTCCGATAATCCCCGTTCGGAAGATCCCGAAGCGATAATCAATGAAATGCTCGGGGGAGTCGGGGAATCCCGCCGCGGGAAAGTAATATGCATCACAAACAGGAAGGAGGCCATTAAAACGGCCTGTCATCTTGCACGGCCGGGTGATTTTGTGCTTGTGGCAGGAAAAGGGCATGAGACATATCAGGAAATCAAGGGAGTCAGACACCATTTTGATGACAGGGAAGTGATAAGGGAAGTATTTGGACTTCCGCCGCAGGTCTCACCGCCGCAGG
>SKQJ01000265.1 GCA_007119075.1 Bacteroidales bacterium
CTTGTCTCCGGCCTTGAAGGAAAGCTGGTAAGGCAATCGGTCATCTCTGAGATAACACACTTCAGCACCGGTGCAAGCTCTGCGGAAGCACTTATTGATACCGGACAGTCAATCGAATTAGATTTCAATGCAAGCGGGCTTTCGGTGATCAGGGGCAGGGCATTGCTGGAAAAAACCCTGCTCGGCCACGGCAGCGGCGAGATGTTCCTGCATTTTGCCAGTGACGTGGAGCTGCAGGAGCTGATCATGAAGAACGGCACCCTGAACTACAGGGTTGACAATGGAAGCGGCGGATTGAGCCTGGAGGTCCTGTTCAGGAATTTAAGCAAGGATGGCGAAAAGTGCCGATTCAGCATTGAAACCGACGGGAATGGCGGCAGCCTCCCCGGTGACCATAACCTCTCTGATGTTGACTTTGAGCTGGATGATGATGATGTCAGGATCAGTATGGATTATTCGCTGTATGCCGGATCAGACAATGATGAAATGACCGAATTTGATCTGTCTGATGGGAATTTTGAATTCGAGCTGTGGTTCAGTCGTTTCCGGATCGGCTACGCCGGCGGGTATCTCGGCAGTTCCGAGTGGCGGCCCGCCCTTGACTATATTGATGTCCACCTTGATTTCTTCAAAAATGTCTCGGGAGATTTGCTGCTGAGCGATCCTTCGCTGAAATTATTCTACGAAAACAGCGGGGGAGTGCCCTCCGAGCTTTTGCTCAATATGACGGCCAAAACGGGCGATGGAAGGCGACAGGTGAGTCTTTTTGACGAGGACAGGAGGGTTTTTCCGATAATTCATCCGGAAGGATCCTATGCTTCGGTCTATGATGAGATAATAATCAACGGGGAGTCCTCAAATATAGTCGAATTGCTCAGGCTTACCCCGCCAAGGGTGAAGGTGTACTCATCGGTCCTGATGAATCCCAGGGGCCGGGAAGGAGGCGACGATAATTTTATCACATCTGACAGCCGGGCCCATATGGGAATGGAATTTGAATTTCCGCTTGACTTGCAATTTGCAGATCTCATTCTTGCCGATACCGTGGCAAAAGGCATCGGCCCCGATGATTATAACCGGATCGAGGAAGCTTTTCTGAACCTGCAGATCACAAATTCCCTGCCCGGCAGCGCTTCAATAAACCTTGGCCTTTACGATTCCCTTACCGGGCAGCTGCTTCATACTTTCGACGAGATCCTTATGCTGGAATCGGCCGCTGTTGATGCTGGGGGCGAGGTTATCGAAGGAACTGACGTCAGTACTGAAACAGAAATTGAAATTCCCAATGAAATGCTCTATAAACTAAAGCAAAGCAGTCATTTTATAATATCGGTGCGTCTCAATTCCGGCAAATATCAAACAGGCCAGGTTCCGGTCAGGTTCAGGACGGTTGATAAGCTTGATTTCAAAATCAGGCTGCGGGCGGGACTGATTGTTGATAATTAGCAGGGCTTTTCCGTCCGGAAAGCGTTATCACGAGAATGTATCAGGAAATTTCCGGGAAAGTCTTTTTCCCGGCCGGCAGGCGGCAACATTGAGAATTCTCTCCGAAACCACTATATACTGCACTTAATGGACAACGGCAGCAAAAATCATAAAATAACGCTTTTTTTCCCTCTGGCAGCAATTGCCCTTCTGTTTTCCCCTGTGTTTCATGCCCCGCCCGCGGCGGCCCAGACCAGCCAGACCCTGTATTTTATGGAACGGATACCCCAGTCGGGCCTGCTAAATCCTGCCTACCAGCATGACCATGACTTCTACATCGGCATTCCGATGTTTTCTTCAATCAACCTGAATGCAAAATCAAACTTTGCCAGTTTCAATGATTTTATATTCAAACATCCGCAATACGACTCGCTCATCTCCTTTATACATCCGGATGCGGATACCGGCAATTTCACTGAAAAGCTGAAGAGCCTTAATACTATAGCCCCTGAGCTTTATTACGGCATATTATCGGCCGGCTACAGGAGGAACAATTCATATTTCCGGCTTGATGTTTCCGACAGGGCCAGAGCCAGAATCGATATTCCCAGGGATCTGGCAATCCTTGCTCTCGAGGGCAATGAGCAATATGCCGGAAGAATCGCCGATATTTCAGGGTTTGCAGGCGAAATGAATTACTTCAGGGAGTATGCCCTCGGGTATTCCTACGATATCAATAAATGGTTCAATGCAGGAGTAAGGGCAAAGCTGCTATTCGGAAAGGCGGACCTGTCATTTTCGGCGGGACAAATGACACTCTATACCGATCCCGAATCCTATAATCTGAGACTGTTGTCCGAGTTCACTATGGACATGTCCATGCCGCTTACCCTGGTCACAAATGAAAAGGGCAGCATAGACCAGGTGGATTCGCATTTCCGAAGCAGGGATTACGGCAGGGGCAAATTTCTTTTCAGCGGCCGCAATCCGGGCATAGCCTTTGATGCAGGCGCATGGTTCCGTATCTCCGAAAGGTCCACCCTCTTTTCCAGCATCACCGATCTGGGCTATATCAGCTGGAAGCGCGATGCATATAATCTCTCCGCGAACAGCGACTTTACCTATGAAGGAATTGACCTGTCGCCCATTTTTGATTCAGGCGATGGGTCCGATCCGGTCGGCAATATGATAGATACCCTGAAAGGCCTGTTGACAACAAGCGCACAGGCATACCGGAAAGCCCTTCCCTCCCGGTTATATATCGGCGGGACTTATGTACACCGGAACGGGATCAATATCGGGCTGCTGAGCCGTTTTGATCTGGCCGGGAACAACCCTGAAAAAGTCGTGACTGCCTCCCTGATGAAGGATATAAATCCGCATCTGACCGCTTCCCTGACCTGGTCATTCATGTACCGCCATTACAATAATCCGGGAATCGGACTGACTTACCGCACGGGCAGGCTTAATATATATTTTCTCACCGATAACCTGTCATCCGCCATTGTTC
>SKQJ01000169.1 GCA_007119075.1 Bacteroidales bacterium
AGGATTTCATAAAAGATCCTTTCATAGGTGCGCCACATGAAATATCTTGTCTCGTCATCGTACCGGTCCGGCCATCCCCAGTGGTGCCAGCCATGGAGATTTTCATTGTTGCCGCACCAGAGGGCAATTGAAGCATGGTTCCTCAGCCTTTTGACATTGTATTCTGCTTCCTTCCTGATATTCTCCAGGTGTGCCTCATCTCCGGGCTGAAGATTGCAGGCAAACATGAAATCCTGCCACACCAGGAGACCGTTCCTGTCGCATAGCTCATAAAAGTAATCCTCTTCATAGATGGCTCCGCCCCATACCCTGAGCATGTTCATGTTGGCTTCAACGGCGTTGCTGATCAGATTTTCATACATTTCTTCCGTAACCCGGGGAGTCAGCGTTTCCGAGGGTATCACATTTGCCCCTTTCATGAAAACCGGCGCCCCGTTCAACTCGAAATAAAAAGTATGCCCGGCCTCATCGGGATCCTGGACAAGCCTGAGAGTTCGCACCCCGAAGGGGAGCTCATGTATGTCAATGGTTTTGTTGCCTGATTCCAGCCTGAAGCTGAAGTCGTAAAGGTAAGGTTCGCCCAGCCCGTTGGTCCACCATAATTGCGGGTTGTCTATGGAAAAATCCAGCCTTGCCTTATTGATGCCCTGCATGGCAGAAATATTTGCGACCGCTTCCGTCCGGTTGCCGTTGATATACAGGATAAGCCGGTAATCACCCTGACCGGGGGAATTTACATCGACCTCGGCAAAGATCTCTGCCCTGTCATTGCCGACCGAAACTGTTTCAAGATAAATGTCTTCGATCCTTGCGGCACTCCAGGCCGTGAGGTAAACGGGCCGCCATATCCCCGAGGTGACCAGTCGCGGGCCCCAGTCCCAGCCATAATGAAAAGGCGCCTTTCGGGTAAAAACACTGGTCCTTTCTCCTTCCGGAGCCTGCTCATTTATTGAGGGGATCAGATAATCGATTTTCCGGAGCTTTCTCATTCCTTCCCTTACGGGGGAATTGAAAAGTATATGCAGCTCGTTTTCACCTTCCCGGAGATATTCCCCGCAGTTTACCGTCCATCCGACAAACATATTGTCGGCCTGAAGAATAAGTCTGTCGTTCAGATATATATCTGCATAGGTGTCAAGCCCCCTGAAGTCTAGCTCAACCACATCATTATCCAGAAATGACCGGGAAACCGTGAAAGATGTCCGGTATTCCCAGTCGGCATCCTCTATCCACTGGATATCAGTTTCATTCAGACGATGGAAAAAATCCTCTATAATTCCGTTGTCAAGAAGATCGGTATGGACGGTGCCGGGCACCCGGGCAGGCAACCATGTTGCTTCTCCCGATTGCCGGAATTGCCAGTTATCTTTTAGCTCCATGGTTACCGGTAGATTATTTCCGGATTCACGGTTGCAGGAACCTGTGATCAGCAATGAGGCCAGGACCAGCATTGAAAAAGTAATTCGTTTCATTATCCGGGTTTATTGGTTGAACAGTAATGTGGTCTGCGGCAGACCGGGTATTTGATCTACACAAATATATGAATTTAAAATTATTTGAAATCAACGCAATCATAAGGGTCGGTTCATAGCGAATTACAGAGGGGGTGAACCTTTCGGCAGACGAAATTACATGAACAAAACATGAACAAAACCGCTGCATCGCTGTTGTATGAGAAATTATTAACCGCAAATATTGGACAAAATCAATACATATCTCAGCTTAAGGGCATACCCTTTCTTATTAGCGCTTGGAATACTTTTCTCCCTCCCTTCCTGCGGCGACGATGACAATAAGGATGAGCCCGGCCTCCATCCCGAGCCGCTGAATATCGATATAGCAAGGGGCTCCGTAGAGGATATTGACGGCAACGTTTACGAAACCGTCACGATAGGGAACCAGGAATGGATGGCCGAAAACCTCAGGGCCACGCGTTACAATAACGGCATGGACATTGCCTATCCCGGGAATGATGCGGCTGCGTGGACAAACAACACAACGGGAGCCTATGGCTGGTACATCAATACCGAGGCTGCCAATAGAGATATTTTTGGCGCCGTATACAACTGGCATGCCGTAAACAATGCCGTCGGACTATGCCCGGCAGGCTGGCGTGTTCCTACCCGGAATGACTGGGAGCAGCTCGAAGATTACCTCAAAGTGGAGTATTCCCTTTCAAACAGTCACGAAGGCACAGGCAGCATCGGAAACAGGCTGAAGTCCTGCCGCCAGGTCAGATCTCCCATGGGCTCGGGATGTGCTACCCTGCTCTATCCCCGCTGGGCCGAACATGACACCCATTACGGGTTCGACGATTTCGGTTTTGCAGCCATTCCCATTGGAAGCCGCAACAGCGATGGCGCTTTCACGGACAATGCCGGCTATTACGGCCAGTACTGGACAGCCACTGCCGATGGCGAAGAAAATGCATTATACACATATTTCACCTATGATATCGGTGCCGTGCTGCGCACCAGCGCGAACAAACTAAACGGCTATGCAGTGCGGTGTGTGAGATAAAGAGCTTCGATCACAAGAATATTCCTGGTCCTTGATTTGATCCTGAAACGGTTGTCTATCCGGCAACCCACAATCCAGGCCACCTTGGTTCCCGATGTAAGGATCCATGTTTTTTCTTTTTCCAGCAGCGAGAATTTGTTGTCGATAAAAAAGTCGCTTATCTTTTTAAGGCCATCCATTCCGAGCGGCTGAAAATAATCACCCTTTTGCCATCTCCGCAATATGAGAGGAAAATGAAGCATGTCCAGGTCGAGACAGGCAATATGGGATTCCACGGGTATTACAAATCCGGGGTGATTTTCGCTCCTGGTGAGTTTCAGCTTTAGCGGCTTGCTGATTTCCGTTTCCCCTTCTTCGATGTAATATTTAGTTATGCTGTCCTTTGTCCGGGAAGAGACAAGAAGGTAGTCACGGTCCCTGATCAGTCTGTGGGTGGGAGAATAAAACTGTTTTCCGGAGGTGGTTTGCAGGGAAGAGGCTATATCCGGGATGGATTCCTTTGGAAAGTTCCATTTTTTCAGGAACTCATAAAGGTAGGCATTCAGAGGCTCGAGCGTTTTCAGGGCGTTTATGCTTAGCTTGTACCCGTGACCGGATTCCATGCAGAGCTCTTCGAATTTGTTTGTGACCGCATCATTGTAGATTGTTTCAACGTCCTTCAGTCTGCCGGCCGTTTCAAAAAGGGTGTCGGTAAAAGCAGGTGAGATAGATTCGAATTCGGGGATAATCCTGTGCCTTATCCTGTTGCGCCTGTATTTTATCTCCCTGTTGCTGGAGTCTTCCCGGTATGGCACATTCTGGCATGTTGCGTACGCAAGAATTTCTTCCCTCCCGGCAAATAACAGCGGCCTGATTATGCTGCCGCTCCTTGCCCGGATGCCGGTCAGTCCCCTGATTCCGGTTCCCCTTACAAGGTTTATAAGGAACGTTTCGGCAAGGTCGTCCTTATTATGGGCAATGGCAATGCATGCGTAACCGTTCTCTGCTTTCAGCCGGTCAAACCAGGCGTACCGCAATTCCCGGGCCGCCATCTGAAGGGATATCCTGTTATCTGCCGCATAACCGGCAGTATCGAAATTTTCTGCGTGCAGGAGGATGCTGTTCCTTTTGCAATATTCCGATACGAATTCCATGTCCGCTTCCGATTCGCTGCCGCGAAGCCTGAAATTGCAATGGGCCACTGAAAAAGAATAACGGGCCCGCAGGAACAGGCTCAGCATCACCATAGAGTCGACCCCGCCGCTCACCCCAAGGAGTATTTTGCCGGCATCCCTGTAAATTTCCGCGGAAGCGATGAAATCCGTAAAATTGCCGTAAAGGGTCTCGCCCTGACCTGATGAATTGTTTCTGCCCGTCATCATGACAAAAATATGCAATTGAAAAAAACTGTCTGCAAGTTAATGAATCCCTGTAATACTATATGTTTTGACCGGCAAAAAATGTCGGTGTTTTTGAATCGCAGATCAGCATATGTCCCTTCCGGGGAATAACTGCCTCTTTTGTTCAAGTTCCGCAGAAAGCTCCCTTCCGAATATTCCCGTTTCCCTGCAGGAACTTTTCATGAGCATCCCGGCGAATTCCCCAAAGCCTGATGTTCCATAATAAACCTGATCCATGTAGGTTTCTATTATTTTAAGCCCGACCGGATCTTTTTTTCCTGAAGCGATGCTCCTTTGAAGAGATTTATAAAAACCGGCGGCATACCTGTGCCTCTCCTGATGTTTCCTGAAAAAATTACCGGGTATCCATTCCTGCGAAGACAGGAAATCAAATCTGTGTGCCATATTTTTGAGGACTTTTTCGGCAAGCATCCCGGTTCCTATGCCCCTTAAAAGATATATTTCGGCATATCTCAATATACCGACAGATCCGTAAGCATCTGCGTCATCGCACACTGTCAGGACCTTCAGGATATCCATGCCCGGGCTTTCGTCTGAATCAGGCAGCGCTTCCTTCAGGTCATGAAATTCAATGGCGTGCAATGCTGCAGCCGCACCGGCCTGGGACAGCACAGGGTTTTTATCCAGGAAATCCTGGCAGAGCTTCCGGCTTTCAAGGCCGTGGCTAATGTCCAGCGTCCTGGTCAGTCCTGCATCATGGAAAAAGACTGCAATCATGAGTTGCCTTATTTCATTATCAGTGACCACGTTCCCATTTTCAGACAGTTCACACAAAAGATCTGTCACATAATTCCATACCCGCAGATGATGATTATGATCATGAGAAGGAAGCCTTGAGCCGGAAAACAGAATGCGGCAGTGATGGTATAACAGGGGAAGCAATTCTGCGGTGGTCGGGGGGAGGTGGGACGGACTCATGTGTCAGGGGATAAAAAAAGCAGAAAAGGAGCCTTTTCTGCCTGTTTGAAATGCGAATTTCTTTTTCAGCTGACACCTTCCTTTTCAAGTATCTCCATTGCCATATCCAGTATCGTGGTGTCATCCAATACAACTATTCCTCCATTGGGGCCTTTTTCCAGATGGATGCCAACAGTCTCGCCCTCTTTATAATTTGCGCCTCCAAAATAATTTCTGACTGTCTCTACACTCATGTCCAATTTGTTTGCGATCATCTTAATGCTCCCATCTGGAAGGCTGTCTTTGATTCTCCTTAGCTCATTGAATGTTATAGTCATATCCTTGTATTATATGGTTAGTAAATATGTGAAATCGACTCCATAAAATTAGTTATTTTGTTCTTATAAGGGCAAGGATTTTGTTAAAAAGGGTTAATTAGTCGACTCTTTTTTGACATACAGCTGACCGGTTTCAAATTTGACCACTTTAACCTTTTCGCCTTTCTCTATAAAACCAACGAGCGATTTTGCGTCATATTGCTCGAAATCAATTTCAACCCTTCCGGAGGGCCTGAGAGAAGTGGCGGCCGTACCTGTCATCCCGACCAGGTCACGGTACAGGGAATTGACACCAATGTATCCTTGCTCCCTGGTCTGGGCCGAGCTCAGAACAAGGTGCGAAAACATATGGGTGTCCAGCAGCTTCCTGCTCAGGGCTATGGATCCTACAAGTGCGATAAAGGCGCTGACTACTACAAGGAAAAGGGATCTGATAAAGATAACTGCGCCAACACCCTCGAATTCCCAGACAATGTTATCAATCATTGCAAGAGTCAGTCCGGTCACCATCAACCCGATCCCGGCGATACCCGCGACGCCGAAGCCGGGTATCACGAATATTTCGACCGCAAGCAGGATAATGCCGAGAACAAACAATACTATTTCCCAGTTCTGGGCAATTCCTTCCAGGTATAAGGGAGCAAAGTAAAGTATGGCAGCGAGCAATGCAGCCCCTATTGGAAATCCGACTCCTGGTGTTTGCAGCTCAAAATAGAGCCCGCCTATTATTATCATGATCAGCAAGCCCTGGAAGACCGGATTGATCAGAAATCCTATTATCAGATCAAGGGTCGTAGGCTCATACTGCACCACATGATAATCGGTTATCCCTGCTTTTTCAAGCACTTCGGCAATGTTTGCGGCGATACCTTCGCTGTAGCCCACCGAGACTGCTTCCTGGGCGGTAAGGGTAAGTACTTTCCCGGTATCTATTATGCCAGGGATGTAAATAGCCGGATCTACCATCGCTTCTGCTATCCGTGGATCCCGGTGCCAGGTAACAATTGTGTCATTTCCGATGATCACGGTATCCCGGCCATGTGATTCGGCGGTCGTTCTCATGGCCGCGCGCATGAAGGACTGAAATTTATCCGGCACCGGCGTTCCGGTTGCATCGACGACTGTCGCGGCTCCCATACTGGCACCCTGTCGCATGTAAATTTCCTGCGCTGCAATGGCTATAAGAGCGCCGGCAGAAATGGCGTTGTTGTCGACAAAAACAATAACGGGCACGGGCGTATTGAGGATCTTTGACCGTATCGAATCGGCGGTCTGCACCATGCCTCCGTAGGTGTTCATGTGTATCAGTATGTAATCGGCCCCGAGTTCCCGTGCCTCCGCGAAGCTTCTCTGGGTCTGCCTCCACAGGGCGGGCCCGACGTCCCTCCTCATTTCAACCTGGTAAACCAGCGTCTTGCCTTCGGGAATCGTGTCTGCCAGAAGGGGGCTGAATATAGCCAGGCTCAGGATAAAGGCCAGGAACAGCCTGATTGACAATTTATTTTTTATCATGGCAATATAACTCAATTTTTACGGGGGCCGGAAGGAAAACACGCCTGCTTCCCAGACAAATTTAGCACAAATTATCTGTTGTTCATAATTTAGGGCAAACTCATTAGAAGTCCTTATTTTTTATAACTTTGCCGTGTTTATACAAATTCTGATCCCATGGAAATTAGTATGCTTTCGGCTCTCTCGCCGATAGACGGCCGGTATCGCCAGCAAGTCGACGAGCTTGCCGTTTTCTTCTCAGAGTATGCACTTATCAGATACCGTGTATACGTTGAAATCGAATATTTTATTGCGCTCTGCTCAATTCCCCTTCCACGGCTGGAAGGGATACAGGAAAAACATCTTGACAGGATCAGAAAGATTTACAGGGAGTTCAAAATTGAAGATGCCCGGAAAATAAAGGATATCGAAAAGGTTACCAATCATGATGTCAAGGCTGTGGAATATTTTATAAAAGAGGAGTTCAGGAAGGCCGGCCTGGAAAAATATGAAGAGTTCGTCCATTTCGGGCTTACCAGCCAGGATGTGAACAATACCGCAGTACCTTTATCCATGAGAAATGCCGTGCACGAGGTATATTACCCCCTTATCGAACGGCTCCTCGACAAGCTGAATGAATTGACAGCAAAGTGGTCTGACATCGCAATGCTTGCCAGAACTCATGGCCAGCCCGCCTCCCCGACCAGGCTGGGAAAGGAAATAAAGGTCTTTCATCAAAGAATCAACAAGCAGATCGGACTTCTTAAATCGATTCCCTGTTCTGCAAAGTTTGGCGGGGCAACAGGAAATTTCAACGCCCATTATGCCGCTTATCCTTCGATTGACTGGAACAGGTTTGCCGACAGCTTCGTGAATGAAACACTGGGCCTTGACAGGACCCGGGTTACAACACAGATCGAGCATTATGACAACCTTGCTGCCAGCTTTGACAATCTCAAGAGGATAAATGTCATCCTTATTGATTTGTGCAGGGATATCTGGACCTATATTTCACTTGATTATTTCAGTCAGACAATCAAAAAGGGTGAAGTAGGATCATCTGCAATGCCTCATAAGGTCAACCCGATCGACTTTGAAAATGCCGAAGGCAATCTGGGTGTAGCCAACGCGCTTTTTACCCATATGTCAGCCAAACTGCCAATATCCCGGCTGCAGCGTGATCTTACCGATTCTACTGTATTGCGGAATATCGGGGTTCCCATTGCCCATACCGTGATTTCCCTTAAAGCCATTCTTAAAGGGCTTGGAAAGCTGAAAGTAAACAAGGATGCTATTGATTCCGATCTGCAGGATAACTGGATAGTAATCGCCGAAGCCGTCCAGACCATATTAAGGAGAGAGGGATATCCCAAGCCCTATGAGGCCCTGATGGCCCTTACACGAACAAACAGGAAAGTGACGCGGGAAGGCTTTCATGAATTTATTGATTCGCTGGATATCGACCATTCCGTAAAAGAAGAGCTCAGGGCAATCACTCCGTTCAACTTTACAGGAATAGATCTATAGATGAAGGATATCGGGAAGATATTGCAATACCTGGTCCCCTACTGGCGCAAAGGTCTGATGAACATTTCCCTTAATTTTCTGTCGGCCGTTTTTGCCCTGTTTTCTGTTGGTGTGGCGATACCTTTTCTGGGCATCCTTTTCCGGAATGAACCCGCAGCGGACACTGCGGGGGAGTTTGAATTCACCCTTGATTCCGTCAGCGAACATTTCAATTATTATATCAGTCAGATGATTGACACGAGAGGTCCGATGCAAACGCTGATCTTCCTCAGCCTGGTGATAATAACGATGTCATTTTTCAAGAATATTTTCCATTATCTTGCCATGTACTACCTGGCGCCTATCCGGAACGGCGTGGTAAGGGATATAAGAAACCAGATCTATGATAAGGTGACGGTATTGCCGCTGGCATATTTTTCAGAAACGAGAAAGGGCGACGTTATTGCCCGGATGACCGGTGATGTGCAGGAGATTGAAACTTCAATTGTGAGCTCACTGGAAATGTTGTTCCGTGACCCGATCCAGGTTGTCATTTACCTGGCTACCCTGTTCTATATGAGCACCTCTCTGACCCTTTTCGTACTGGTATTGCTTCCTGTAAGCGGCTTTATTATCGGCAGACTGGGAAGGACATTAAAACAGACTTCGTTAAAAGGACAGAAAAAAATGGGGGTGCTTCTTTCCATGATAGAGGAAACTCTTGGCGGATTGCGGATCATTAAGGCTTTTAATGCAGAGAGCAAGATGAAGGAGCGTTTCCGGGCCACTAACTCTCTGTATACCAAGATCATGGTGGGGATGCAAAGAAGGCGGGCACTGGCAAGCCCTGTCAGCGAGTTCCTCGGCACGGTGGTTATGATCATAATCATGGTATACGGCGCCACACTTGTGCTGGCAGATGCAGGAGACCTTGACCCGGAACAGTTCATAGGGTACCTGATGATATTCTACCTTATCATTGCCCCTTCAAAATCCTTTTCCACCGCCATGTATAACGTGCAAAAGGGACTTGCTTCAGTCGACCGGGTCCAGGAAGTCCTTACGGCTGTCAACCCGATCAGCGACAAGCCCGGCGCCAGGCCCGTAAAAGAATTCCGTGAATCGATAGAGTACAGGGATGTTACCTTCAGCTATGACCACATCGAAGTTCTGAAAAATATTGACCTTGTGATCGAAAAAGGAAAAACCATTGCCCTGGTGGGACAATCCGGGTCAGGCAAATCTACGATGGCCGACCTTCTGCCCCGATTCTATGATGTACAGAGCGGTGACATACTTCTTGACGGTGTTCCGCTGAAAGATTATAAAATCAAGGATGTCCGCGCGCTGATGGGCAACGTAAACCAGGACCCGATACTTTTTAATGACACATTTTACAGCAACATTGCATTCGGAGTGGAAAACGCCACCGAACAGGATGTTATCAGTGCTGCAAAGGTGGCAAATGCACACGAATTCATCATAGCCTCCAAAAATGGTTATTATACCAGGATCGGTGACCGGGGCAGCAAGCTTTCCGGAGGGCAGAGGCAGCGTATCAGCATTGCCCGGGCAGTCCTTAAGAATCCGCCCATCATGATACTTGACGAGGCAACATCGGCGCTTGATACCGAATCTGAAAGGCTTGTCCAGGATGCCCTCTCCCGACTGATGAAAAACCGGACATCACTGGTTATAGCACACAGGCTTTCCACGATCCAGTTTGCCGATGAAATTTGTGTGCTGCATGAAGGGCGGATAATTGAAAGGGGGAAACATGAAGCCCTTCTTGCCCGGAATGGTTATTACAGGAAGCTTCATGATATGCAGTATTTCTCATAGGCCAAAAACATGCAGGCTCCGGACCAGATTACTCATTAAATTCAGATAATAATGAAAATCAGCGGTTTTACCATCGGGAAAAATATAAGCAAGCTTTATTATCCGATGAAGGAATCCATAATGTCTATTTTACCGGTAGTGGATGAGTTTATTGTGGTGCTCGGAGACAGCGATCCTGATGATACGACCAGGGAAGAAATAGAAAGCATCGGCAGCAATAAAATAAAAATTATTGATTCCGTCTGGGATACAGTAAAATATCACTCCGGCACAATTTACGCACAGCAGACCCACCTTGCAAAGGAGCATTGTACGGGCGACTGGCTTTTTTACATTCAGGCAGATGAGGTCGTACATGAAAAATATCTTCCCGTTATACGAAAGCGATGCAGGGAACTGCTTAATGAACGTGAGATCGAAGGACTGCTTTTCAATTACACCCATTTTTGGGGTGATTACTGGCATTATCATGATTCGCACGGATGGTACCGGCATGAAATACGAATAATAAGAAATGATCCGGAGATCATTCCATGGAGGGATGCACAATCATTCAGAAGGATCCCCGGTTTCGACGGAAAAAGCTATCTTCAGAAAGCAAACACACATAAATTAAAGGTTGCAGACATAGATGCATGGATCTATCATTATGGCTGGGTGCGCCCCCCCCGTTATATGAAGAGCAAATCGATCGTATTCAACTCTCATTACAAGGAAAAAAAACAGGCTGATCTGCCAGATGGAAACCAGCTGGACAGTATGTCATTTGACTATGGCGTTCTGGACACGCTCCCGGTATTCAGGGAAAGCCATCCGAAAGTTCTCAAGGATAAAATCGCACAATTTGACTGGAAAGGCCAGCTTCAGTATTCAGGGAAAAGAAATCGCCACAGGCCGCCGCACAAACATGAAAAACTCAGGTACAGGCTTATATCCTTTGTTGAAAAGCACCTGCTTTTTGGCCGCCCGGTCGGAGAGTTTAAGAATTACAGGCTGA
>SKQJ01000351.1 GCA_007119075.1 Bacteroidales bacterium
GGGGCAACCTGTCGATTGTCGGATCCGATTGCCTGGTTTTTAGTGGAACATAAAAAATGCAGATAGTATATGTACTGCCAGGGCAGTAATTTGAATTGCCAAATGGCATTAATTCGGACAAATTAACGAAAATTGCTGTTATGACAGTAAAATAGCCGCAATAGATTTGGTTGTTAATAGCAAAAACGTTATTTTTACTGCTAAAGCAAGAATTTGTTGGGGCCGGACTGGCCCGGCGGGACTCCCCGCCCTGTTATTTACATTTAAGTCTTCATGTTATGATAGAGCCCCGGATATTGGCTGAAACTGTAAGGAAACACCGGAAAATTGCAGGTCTCAGTCAGCTTCACCTGGCTGAGATGGCCGGCGTGGGCAAGACTGTTGTTTATGATCTGGAAAAAGGAAAATCTACAATCAGACTCGATACTCTGCGCAAAATACTGGCGGTACTTAATATAAGGGTGCAGCTAACCAGTCCTGTCATGGACAAAATCCTCAATAATGAGAAAAGCTAAGGTCTTTGTGAATAACGGGGAAGCAGGAATGCTCATTGAAATTAAATTCGGCAGTAAATACCTTTTCGAATACATGAAAGGATATTCCGGTATGCCGGTTTCCCTGACTATGCCTGTATCGGACAAGGAGCTTGAATTCTCTGCTTTTCCTCCGTTTTTCGAAGGATTACTTCCGGAAGGTTACCAGCTTGAAGGTCTCCTGAAATACAGCAAGATTGACCGGAATGATTTATTTGCCCAACTTATGGCCGTGGGCGATGATATGGTTGGCAATGTTACGGTAAAAGAGGTGCAGGAATGAACCTGTGCCCCATTACATATGAACCTTGCGGCGAACTCCTTTACAGTGAGAAGGGGTTAAAAATGCTCTCCCCTTCATTGAAGGGCCTTGCAAATCTTGAGTTCTCTGCTGAAGAGCTGAGAACTGAAGCCTTTATCAGGGCTTCGAACATGTCAATCCAGGGAGTGCAGCCAAAACTTTCTGCAATTTTAAACATCAAACAGGGCCGCTTTGATATTGTCGATAAAAACGGCCGTTATATATTGAAGCCTCAGCACCACATTTTCCCTGAGCTTCCCCAGAATGAAGATATCACTATGCGACTGGCTGCAATTGCCGGCATTGAGACCCCTCTTCACGGAATGGTATATTCCGGTGATCATTCGCTTACTTACTTCATCAGGCGTTTTGACCGTAAGGGCCAGAAAGCTAAAGTCGCCGTGGAAGATTTTGCCCAGCTTGCCGGGTTAAGCCGGGATACCAAGTATAATTACACCATGGAAAAGCTTGTGAAGCTGATTGACGGGTTCTGCACTTTTCCGGCTGTCGAAAAGGCTAAATTGTTTAGACGGGTAATTTTCAATTTCCTGGTTGGAAACGAAGATATGCATCTTAAAAACTACTCTGTTATTACCAGAAATGACATAGTTGAACTCTCCCCGGCATACGATTTGCTCAATTCTTCTATAGTGCTTACAGGTGATATTGAGGAAATTGCACTTCCCCTGAAGGGTAAGAAAAGCAATCTTACTCCTGATATCCTGATCGGCTATTTTGGCAGGGATCGATGCGGTTTGACTGGCAAAGTAATTGACCGGATCCTGGATGAGATAAGGGGAAGTATATCCCGGTGGCTATCCCTTATTGATAACAGTTTTCTGTCGCCGGTAATGAAGGAGAAATACCGGTTATTGCTGCTGGAACGGATAAAGGTTATGGGATGGTGATGATATCGGACCAATTATGGGAGAATTCCAACGAGGTGAGGCAAATAATTTGGTCACCTGCCGATTGTGAGAGCTCCAGAATCACGTTTTTATCAGCAGGTTATTCGTAATCTGAAATACCCAATATAATTAAACTTAATGGATATAAGAATTATTACCGAATAAGATTTGGGTATTTAGGTTTCATGCCGGGACCTGTCAGCAGGATAGGTGTTCGGGAAGGGTGCTGATCAGACGATGGGGCATGGACTTGCAATAGTCGGTCACTACCGATGATTATTTTTGGAGAAGTCCGTTATATTGAGTAACTTAAGGTATAAAAAAGACACCTGAGATCCCCTTATGAAAAAATCTTTGTTTTTGATTCTTTTTAATACCCTGTCCCTGCTTTTCGCCCTGGTAATGAATGGCCTGCAAGGAACTGCTGTTTTTGATGGCAGAACTGTAGGAGAGGTTAGTGATAAATATAACACGCTTATAGCGCCTGCCGGTTATGCTTTTTCAATCTGGGGACTGATTTACCTGATGCTCATAATGTTTGTCGGCTATCAGTGGTACAGTTATTACAGGTTGAAACAAGATGCTGATATTAAACAGACAGGTATCTGGCTTTCCGTGGCAAACATCGCCAATGGCTTATGGATTTTTGCATGGTTAAATGAGGCATTGGGAGTGTCAGTCCTCCTGATTTTCGTTCTATTGGTTTCGTTAATTATTCTGACCGTGCGTCTCCTCCTTGAAATCTGGGACGCGCCGAAACGAACAATATTCTTTGTATGGTGGCCCATTGTGATTTATTTGGGCTGGATTATTGTGGCTTCTGTTGCGAATGTTGCCGCCTGGCTGGTAAGCCTTGGCTGGCGGGGCGGTTATTTAGGTGAAATTTTGTGGACCATAGTCATGATAGGTATAGCTTCTGTTATTTACCTGTGGCTTGTGTTTTCACGGAACCTCAGGGAAGCCGCCATGGTGGGTGTATGGGCATTTGCAGCGATTTCGGTACGGCATTGGAACGATTATACCGGGATAGCGACTGCCGCAATCATCTGCGCGGGAATCTTGCTTGTTGTTGTTTCATGGCATGGATACAAAAACAGAAAGTCCTCTCCTTTGCAATGCAATTGCAGTACCCACAACCAAATAAAATGAGCGTTTAAAATCTTTCAGA
>SKQJ01000438.1 GCA_007119075.1 Bacteroidales bacterium
CTGATCCCGGCCCGCAGCAGGGGCTCATGCCTTTGGCCGTCATTCCTGAGAGAGGCCCCTGACATGCCGCTTCCCTTCGGTGACGGCCGTTTGTCCGGTTCCGGATCACGGCCCTTTTGCCCGTGCCCCCTTGCCGCCGCCGCTGACTCCCGGATGCCTGTCCCCGCTTGCCCCTAATAGCCCTAAGTCGCGCGAGCAGGCAGGCACCGCACCCGTTGTCCGTTTAAATAAGGGAATTATTTGATTTTTCCTTTTTAAAACTTAGATTTATGCGATTTTTTAACGGTGCAATGCCGCACCCATATGTAATCAATTAAATTCTTCGATAAATGACAACGATTGACTGGATTGTACTTGGTGCCTTTTTCGTTCTTTTGTTCATGGTTATATGGTGGGTTGTCAGGATGAAGGAAGAGACAACCGCTGATTATTTTCTTGCCGGGAGAAATGCCGGGTGGCTTGTTATCGGAGCCTCCATCTTTGCCTCCAATATAGGTTCGGAGCACCTGGTGGGGCTGGCAGGTGCCGGTGCAGAAAGCGGCATGGCAATGGCCCACTGGGAGATGCACGGCTGGATGATACTTATCCTGGGATGGGTGTTCGTGCCTTTTTATTCCAGGAGCAAGGTCTTCACCATGCCCGAATTTCTTGAAAGACGTTACAATACGGCATCACGGAATTTTCTTGCCATCATCTCCCTTGTAAGCTATGTGCTGACCAAGGTGGCTGTTACGGTCTATGCCGGGGGTATTGTTTTTAAGGAGGTTTTTGGTATCGATGAGTGGATGGGGATAGACTTTTTCTGGATAGGGGCTATCGGACTGGTGGTTGTTACCGGCATATACACGGTGCTGGGAGGCATGAAGGCGGTTCTTTATACTTCGGTGCTACAGATGCCTGTTCTTTTGCTGGGATCTGTCGTAATTATGATAGTCGGGCTCAGAGAGCTTGGAGGCTGGGGACAGCTTATGGAGATCGCCAATGCCAACGTAACCGATCATGGGGATACGATGATGAACCTTATGAGATCACACCGGGATGCCGAGTTTCCGTGGACCGGGGTCATACTGGGATCTGCCATAATCGGGTTCTGGTACTGGTGCACCGACCAGTATATAGTGCAGCGTGTCCTTTCCGGGGCCAACCAGAAAGAATCCAGAAGGGGCACCATTTTCGGCGCCTACCTTAAGCTTCTTCCGGTTTTTATCTTCCTGGTTCCCGGCATAATTGCCTATGCCCTTCACCAGCAAGGCACGCTGGAGCTCAGCTCCCCGGATGCCGCATTCTCCACGCTTGTTGCAAACCTGTTGCCGGTCGGACTGAAGGGGGTGGTGATCGGCGGATTGATTGCGGCTTTGATGAGCTCGCTGGCCTCACTTTTCAACTCGTCGGCTATCCTGTTCACGATGGACTTCTACAAGAGGTTCAAGCCTGAATCATCAGAAAAGCACCTTGTATACGTTGGGCGGGCGGCAACCACGGTGATAGTCATCCTGGGAATTTTATGGATCCCGGTAATGCGCGGCATCGGACAGGTGCTCTATCAGTATCTGCAGGACGTGCAATCGCTTCTCTCTCCTGGCATCGCCTCGGTGTTCCTTCTGGGTGTTTTCTGGAAACGGGCCACCCCGGCAGCGGGTTTCTCGGGACTGATGACCGGGTTTGTTTTCGGGATGACCAGGCTGGCGGCAAACGTGATGGAGCCACATCTCAACCCTGACGGTCTTTTTTACAGGATCATCCTCCAGCCCAACTGGCTGCATTATTCCATTTACCTGTTTTTCTTCTGTATTGTTGTAATTGTGGTGGTTTCTTATTTCACCAAGCCTGCCGATGCCTCTAAAACCGTGGGACTTACCTACGGTTCGGCAAACGAGGAGCAGAAGGCCGAGACCAGGGCGAGCTGGAACAAATGGGATGTTGTCCATACGGTTATTATACTCGGTATTATAACGGCATTTTACATTTATTTCTGGTAACACCCGGCCGCTTTGTCATTTTTTAAGTAATTTTATCGGGAAGGGCCTTTTGAGCTGTTTCCGGAAAAGTATTTTTACAGCGCCGGGAATCAGCCGTCAGCCCGGGGATTTTGCCAGGCCTCACGCCTTCCGGTGCCTGTGGATGCCGGCGGATTGCCGGTTGAAGATCCTTGCGATGATTGCTCTGACAAAAGCTCAAAGGCAGGTTTGGGCTGGTGCGAATATTAACTTTTTAAAATATTTCTGGCAATGCAAGACATCAATGAAAAACAGCTGTGGTTTGTTACGGGAAGCCAGCATCTGTACGGAAAAGAAACCCTTGAAAAAGTAGCGGCAAACGCCGCCGAAATAGCGGGATCGATCTCTGAGGCAATCAGGCCCGGGGTCGCCGTGCTCTTCAAGCCGGTGCTTACCACCTCGGAGGATATTCTCTCGGTATGCCTGGAGGCAAATAATGACGGCCGGTGTATCGGACTGATATGCTGGATGCACACCTTTTCTCCCGCCCAGATGTGGATCGGGGGACTCAGGGCCCTGGCCAAGCCGTTTGTGCACCTGCATACCCAGCATAACCGCGACATCCCCTGGGACACCATAGACATGGATTTCATGAACCTGAACCAGTCCGCCCACGGCGACAGGGAGTTCGGATTCATATGTACGAGGATGGAGATAGACCGCCATGTTATCACGGGCCACTGGAAAGATCCCGGGGTAGTCGGGGACCTTGGCGACTGGGCTCGGGCCGCCCTGGGACGCGATGAGTCGCTTTCGCTGAAGATCGCAAGGTTTGGCGACAACATGAGGGATGTTGCAGTTACCGAGGGCGACAAGGTCGGGGCCAGGATGAAGCTCGGCTGGTCGGTTTACGGCTATGGGGTCGGCGAGCTCGCGGCGTCGGTGAGTTCCGTTTCCCCCGAAAGGGCAGAC
>SKQJ01000010.1 GCA_007119075.1 Bacteroidales bacterium
CTTCTGGCCGGCAGGTACCCAGAGATCATCTACCCCCCTGGCACAGGCCATATAATTGACGGAAGGGTCACGCTGATAAAACAGCATGACGCTCCCGTGAGGGCAAGGGTAATGCTTTCGGCACTGGGCGATGAATTTTTTGCCTCGAGCCAGGTAACCGGCGAGGACGGACAGTTCCTGTTTCATGGCATTGAGCTCTATGACACCACCATACTTGTGCTGCAGGCTGATTTTTACCGTGAACGCAGGGAACAGCGCAGGCAGCGGAGGGGACTGGATGACACTTTTGCTTTTATTCCCGGAAGCGAAAACTTTGTTGCCCTCCATTTAGGCGAACCGGAAACTGTTCAGGATGAAGTTGACATTGCAGCGGCAACTGCCGCTGAGGAAGTGCTGAAGGCCTCGGCCACTGAGGCAGAAGAAGTATTCAGGGCCTATCTAGAAGATTCCATGAAGGATCCTCTCCTTTCCCACCTGGAAGATATCCTGCACCTTGAGATCGAGGAGGTAGAGATACGGAGGCGCCGGCCGGTGGCCCGCACCACCTTCGACAGGACAATTCACGGCACCCCTTTCAGGCCAATGGACAGAATAATCCCGGATGAATACCCTTTTACCTACACCTATCACAATACATGGGAATTCATAAGGGCAAGGAAGCCGGGATTGATCATTGATGGGGGCCCACCCAGATTCGTCAGCGGACCGACTTCAATGTTCGCTGGTCCAATGGGAACATTGGTATTATTGAATGGCATGCGTGTCGAATCTGACGCAATAGGAACCTTGCCAATTGAAACAATATCCTTTATTGATATTATCAGGTTGCCTCAAGCCTCAATTTATGGCAGCGGGTGGAACCTGGTCATAGCCGTTTTTACAAAAACGTTTGAAGATTACCGTGATGCAGATACCGGCACACCAGGATTGTTAAGTTTTTATTTTCCGGGCTATTACCAGTCAAGGGAGTTTTATTCACCACAATACGATGAGCCGGGACCGCACCATGACCAAACGGACTACCGCACCACCCTTTTCTGGGAGCCGGAAATCAAAACCGGGGAAGACGGCCGGGCGACAGTCACCTTTTTTACGTCCGACAAGGCATCTGTTTACCGAATAATCATGGAAGGAATCACCGAAGCCGGAATCCCCCTGGTAAAATCCAAAGAATTCGGTGTGCAGCAGGGGGCTGGAAATTAAATCCGGGCAAGATGGAAAGGCAAAGTGTCTGTTTTTAAAATAAAGCCGGTCTGGCCGTGATCGACAAAGCCGGTCAGGGGATATCAGCATCGAGGTCCTTCAGGAATTCAAGGGATTCCTTCATGTCGCCATACATTACCCTGTCGGAAGACACGAATTCGACCCGCTTGCGATAAGAGTCAAAAATACTTTCCACAAACGGGGAAGACCTGGCCGGTCTCCGGAATTCAAGGGCCTGGGCTGCATTGAAAAGCTCAATGGCAAGGACTTTCCATGTATTTTCAATCACCTTTAGTGCCTTTACGGCGGCATTGGCCCCCATGCTTACATGGTCTTCCTGGCCCTGCGATGATTCAATGGTATCGACCGATGCGGGGGTGCAAAGCTGCTTGTTCTGGCTTACAATGGAGGCCGCGGTATACTGGGGGATCATAAATCCGGAATTAAGTCCGGGATCAGCAACAAGGAATAGGGGCAGTCCCCGCTTGCCCGACAAAAGGCGGTAGATGCGCCGTTCCGAAATGCTGGCTATCTCGGCGACTGCCAGGCAAAGATGATCGAGCGCCAGAGCAAGCGGCTGCCCGTGAAAATTGCCTGCCGGAATGATCAGGTCCTGTTCGGGGAATATAGTCGGATTATCGGTCACCGAATTAATTTCCCGCTCTATAACCGAAAGCACGTAGGCCAGGGCATCTTTGGAAGCCCCGTGCACCTGGGGCATGCAGCGGAAAGAGTACGGATCCTGCACGTGGGTTTTGGTACGCCCGATGATCTCGCTGCCATCAAGGATACGCAGTATCCTGGCAGCTGTTTGAATCTGACCAGGGTGAGGCCTCAACCTGTGTACCGGTTCGCTGAGAGCTTCGGAACGGCCGTCGAATGCATCCAGGGAGATTGCCCCTGTAATATCTGCCTTTTTCATTATGGCTGATGCCTCAAGGCATGCATGCACTCCGTATGCAGTCATAAACTGGGTGCCGTTAAGCAGTGCCAGCCCTTCCTTGGACTCAAGCCTGAGGGGCTCCAGTCCAAGCTCATTCAGCACCTTTCCTGCCCCTGTTATCTTCCCTTTATAGAGCACCTCGCCCAGACCCATAAGCGGCAGGCTCAGGTGGGCAAGAGGCGCCAGGTCGCCAGAAGCCCCAAGTGAGCCCTGCTCGTAAACAACCGGCAAAATATCATTATTGAAGAATTCAACAAGACGTTCGACCGTTTCCGGGCGGACCCCTGAATGGCCCAGGGAAAGCGACTGTATTTTCAGAAGCAGCATGAGCCGGACAATTCCGGGAGGAACCTTTTCTCCCATCCCGCAGGCATGTGACATCACAAGGTTCCTTTGCAGGGTTCCAAGATCCTGTGCCGATATCCGGCGGTCATACAATGACCCGAAACCCGTGTTTATGCCATACAGCGGCTCATCCGAGGCCTCCATTCTCCTGTCCAGGTAATTCCTGCATTCGGTAATGCGACGGAGGGCATCAGCCGACAGCTTCAGTTGTTTTTCCCCCGAAAGGATATCCGAAATAGTATCCATTTCAAGGTGATCGGCCGATATATCATGGACTGCTTCCAAAGCGATCAGTTAAACCAGTATGACATTTTTATCACAAGCGCCCTGTTCCTTGCATTCATGGTTTCGGGAAAGTAATTGTCGGTATACACGATGAAAAGATCCGATACCGGTTTGTATCGCCACTGGAA
>SKQJ01000305.1 GCA_007119075.1 Bacteroidales bacterium
TACATAAAATCGATCATTGGAGGAAATTTTTCCACAATTTCAAAATGGCCGATGTAAGTGATGGTAAAGGTTCCGGGAGCGGGTTCGTTAACATCAAAAACTACACCGGGTGGCAGATCGCCCGGTGATTGTATAAGATTTCTTATTAACTGAAAAGCCAATCACAAAATTATGAAATTTTTACCGGTTCTTCTATCGCCTTTTTTTCTGGCCTGTTTTATACATTTATCGGTAGCACAGACTATCGAGCTGGAGTTTCCGCCTGACCCTTATTCAGAAGATGCCTGGCTTGATCTCAGGTACCTGAATGAAGATATAGCAGGGGAGAACGGCTTTATTAAGTTGTCTGACGACGGAAGAAGCTTTGTCAATGGCAACGGCGAACCTGTAAGGTTCTGGGCGGTGAATGGTGCAAGTTCTGCAAGAAACCTGGATGATGACGAACTTGCCGCCTATGCCCGGTCGCTTGCCAAAATGGGTGTCAATATGGTGCGTTTTCACGGCTCTTTGCATCCGCGCGGGGAGGGAAGCAATATCAACGATGTGAATATGGAGGTAGCTGACCAGATCTGGCGAACCGTTGCCGCCTTCAAAAAAGAAGGCATATATTCGGTTATCAGTCCCTTCTGGGCCGGCATGGTCACGCCCTCTGGTGATACACCGGCCATACCCGAATCCTGGAAGCTTGGCGAGTACGCAGGCAATGATTCTCCCTGGGGGGTGATGTATTTCAGCGACCGGCTCAAAGAAGCATATAAGGAGTGGGTAAAGTACCTGTATACAACTGAAAACCCCTATACGGGAATACCACTGAAAGACGAACCAGCAGTGGCGCTTATCCAGATAAAGAATGAGGATGGATTGCTTTTCTATACGGTAGACAATATCAAGCCCCGGCTGCGGCAGGAGATGGAAAAAACGTTTTTCAGCTGGGCAGAAGAGAAATACGGTAACATTGACCTTGCCTGCAAAGCCTGGGACAATAATGTGTTAAGCAACGACAGCAGGCAGGATGGCCGCCTGGAACTTTATATAATATGGGAGGCAACACAGCCCCAAAGCGGCGGAAAAGCTGCAAGGCTAACCGACCAGGTACAGTTTTACGCCGAACGCCAGCGCGAATTCTATACAGAGATAAGGGATTATTACAGGGAGATCGGATGCAGTCAGCTCATAAATGCCAATAACTGGAAACCCGCAGGTGAGATGATGATAGATGCGGAAAGATGGTCAAATGCCACAGTAGACGTGATGGCAGTCAATCGCTATTACGATCCGCAGCATCAGGGAGAGTTCAGCGCATGGAGAATCGACCCCGGCCATACATATAATCCGGTTTCGGTCCTTCACCAGCCCCATCTGCTTCCGATAAATGTCAGGCAGGTGGATGACATGCCGTTCCTTGTTACAGAAAGCGGATGGAACTCCCCGCAGAAATATCAGGCAGAAGGTCCCTTTCTTGTATCAGCCTATATGTCCCTTACCGGGATGGACGGTTTCTTCTGGTTTAACCATACGGGGCCCGGCATCGATCCTGATCCCTACTTTCCGTGGTGGCAGCTTGAGGGCGGACAACTGGCAATGACCAGGTGGAACGCCTCCATTCCCGGCAAGTTTTCGATGTACCCCGCCAATGCTCTCCTTTACAGGAAGGGCTATATTAAGGAGGGTGAGCCGGTAATCGTTGAATACCGTACCCTGGATGCAATTTTCAGGAGGGATGTACCTGTAATCGCAGAAGAATCGGGTTTTGACCCCAACCGCGACTTCTGGACTACTGAAGAAGCAGATGCCGGGACGCTGATGCCGCCTCTGGCATTTCTCACCGGCCCGGTCAGGGTTGTATACGGTTCGGATCCGTCGGAAACTTATGTTTCAGAAGGTGCAGCCAGCCTTATCAATATCAGGGAGGGAACAGTCACCAGCAATACCGGCGAGTTGCACTGGGATTACCGGAATGGCATATCTACTATGGATTCACCTAAATCCCAGGGAGTTGCCGGCTTTTTAAGTGAAGCAGGTGAAATCAGCCTGTCTGATATCACGGTGCGATCAGGCAATGAATATGCGGTGCTTAACGTGGTGTCAATGGACAACCGGCCGGTCAGGGATTCGGAAAAGGTCCTCATTCAGATTGGCACGGTTTATGAGCCGACAGGCTGGAAAGAGCATGCCGATCCCGAAAGCAACCGTCTCGTGATAGAAAACACGGGAACCATGCCCTGGCGGGGTGATGCAGTCAGCATGACCATCAGGTTCAAAAACAGCCCGCGGGTTAATTCAGCCTTCCTGCTCGACAATAACGGATACCTGAAGGAGGAGATACCGGTTACCCTGATTGATGACGGGTTTTTGCTGACCGTTCCGGAGCATGCTCTTTATGTCATATTAAAAGGTTTGAAATAGCCTGATAGGGGGCGTATATAACCGCCCTTGTGGAGAATGATGTTTTTCAACTCCCTTTCGGGGGAAAATTACTCTGTTTACATTCCAGAGTGCGGCAGTGTCCTGGCCGATGCAGATCATTGGAATATCCCGGAAGAAGAGGTATCCAACGGCAAAGTGTCCATCAAAATGGCGGGAAAACAAAAATTTGATCTTATCATTATGGATGTACGCATGCCGGTGATCGACGGTTTTGAGGCCACACGCCGCATCAAGGCCAGGATGCGGCCGGCCGGCAGAATGACCCGGGAACAGCCGGCCTGTCAGAATCATGTGGAAAGTGTCCGGCCTTGCATGTAGAACGGACGACGGATTCAGATTTTCTCCGCCGCCCACTGCCTGAGCTTGTATTTCTGGATCTTCCCGCTGGCCGTCATCGGATATTCCTTCATGAAAAAAACGTACCTGGGAATTTTGTGCCTGGAAATCTTGCCGCGGCAGTA
>SKQJ01000101.1 GCA_007119075.1 Bacteroidales bacterium
CCCTCTTGTTGCTTATTGCCGCCTTTATAGGCGAGGACTGGAAGAAAGTCTACGATTATGCCCTTAAAAATGATTTCCGGTTTCTAAGCTATGGGGACAGCTCGCTGCTGATCCCTGATATCCCCCTTTCTCGCGGCAGGAATCAGGCTCAGGGAGATGGTTGAGGGAAGCAAAACCGTCAGACTTTAAGCTTTTTTTCGATATCCTTTATCGATTGCATAAAGCGCTTGTCGGTTTCTATAAGGTTGTTGACCGTCTTGCATGCATGCAGAACGGTCGCGTGATCCTTTCCGCCTATCTGGGAGCCTATTGATGCAAGCGACGCCTTGGTCATGTTTTTGGAAAAAAACATGGCAACCTGGCGGGCCTGGACTATTTCACGCTTCCTGGTCTTAACCTGCAGCTGGTCAACGTGAATATTGAAGTAATCACAGACTACCTTCTGGATATTTGAGATGGATATTTCCTTTTTGTTGTTTTTTACCAGCCTGTCGATTACCTGCCTGGCAAGCTCATTATTTATCTCCCGGCGATTCAGGGTTGATTGTGCCAGCAGACTTATAAGGGCACCTTCGAGCTCTCTGACATTATTTGTTATGTGTACGGCTATGGTTTCAAGTACATCTTCAGGAATGTCCATTCCATCGCTGTAGACTTTCTTTTTCAGGATAGATATCCTTGTTTCAAAATCGGGAGCCTGCATATCGGCCGATAATCCCCATTTAAAGCGTGAAAGGAGGCGCTGCTCCATTCCCTGCAGCTCAACCGGAGGCTTGTCCGATGTAAGAATAAGCTGTTTGCCCGTCTGGTGAAGGTGGTTAAATATATGGAAAAAGATATCCTGGGTCTTTTCCTTGCCGGCAAAATCCTGCACATCATCAATAATGAGTACATCTATCATCTGGTAAAAATGCAGAAAATCATTGCGGTTGTTGTTTCTGGTGGATTCAACAAACTGGTTGGAGAACTTGTTGGCATCTACATACAAAACCGTTTTTTCAGGGAATTTATCCTTTACCTCGATCCCGATAGCCTGAGCCAGGTGTGTTTTGCCGAGCCCGTTATCGCTGTACAGGAAAAGCGGATTAAATGCAGTGCCCCCGGGCTTGCCTGCAACCGCAAGTCCGGCCGAACGGGCAAGGCGGTTGCAATCGCCTTCCACAAAATTGCCAAAATTCTTATCCGGGCATAGCTGGGGATCAATATGCAGTCGCTTGATGCCGGGAATCACAAACGGATTTTTGATGGCAGCATCCTCCCTGTCGATCGGCAGGCTGACAGGATTGTTTCTTGGTTCCGATTTGGATTTGCCGGGAAATTTAACGGTATAGGGCTTGACTCCCGCCATCATGTTATTCTCCATGACTACATTATACTCCAGCTTGGCATCGGTACCCAGTTCCTTTCGGAGCGTCTTGCTTAAAATATCGATATACTGCTCTTCCAGGTATTCATAAAAAAACGGACTGGGAACCTGAATGGTCAGAATATTCTTATCTACCTTAAGTGGCACAATTGGTTCAAACCAGGTTCTGAAACTGATTGAAGGTACATTATCCCTTATTACCTTCAGGCAATTATCCCAAACAAAGATATGAAGATCGTCCATTATAGCTTAAAACTTTTATATAAGTACTTTACGAGGATTAGGCGGCCATTGAAAGTACGAGCAATTTTGTTAAAAAAAATATAAAAAAAAAGTCGGCCGGGGTATTGACATTGATCAAAATAAAACAATGGATTTAATAACAAGTTATTACAAAAGCAAAAAAAAGGAAAATAATGCTTTGTGACTAAAAACCAGCAGTATAAGATTCAGGTGGTTTAATAAATTGTCAGCTAAACTCTTAAAGTAGATTAACTAATGTGTTTTCTGAAAAGGGGTTTTAAATTCGGGATTTTTATCACCAAAAAACGGCTGTTGGTCAAAATGAAAATCCGGAACCGTTTTAATCGCGCCGGCCGCCAAAAATTGAAAATCTCACATACCGGCCCGGCCGTTCCTTAAGGTCGATCAGCAAACTGTCCAGGCTCCTTGTTGCACTCTCCAGGCTATTATACAATTCATCATCGGCAGCAAGCCTTCCGAGCGACCCCTCGCCTTCCTCGATCCTTGCCATCACCTGGCTGGTGGCAGAGAGTACATCATTCAGATTATTCACTGCTGAAAGGAATTCGGCCTGTGCAAGCGAATCGGACAAGGATGCGATATTTCCCATTATTGTCCTGTAATCTTCATTGCCGTCTGCAAGTGTGGCAGATATCGACTCGAGGTTAGCCAGAACGCGGTTAAAACGGCTGTCTTCCCGTGTTATCAGGGTATCGGCACTGTTTGCAGCACGACGCAGGCTGGCGATGGCATAATTGATATTATCAGTTATTTCGGCGAACTTTTCCCTGAAGTCCCGGTCCAGCAAGGTCTGAAAAATGATTAGCACCGAATCCATTGAAGCCATCATATTCTCTGCCCTGGAGGCCAGGGGCAGAAGATAGTTGCCAATGTCCGCAACCAGATCGGGCTCGATTTCCCCGGCAAGGGTATCGCCCTGCGAATATGCTCCGGGCAGGGTCCCTGGCACCAGCTCAACAGCCCGTGTACCCAGTATATCTGTACTAATCAGACGGGCAACCGTGCCCTGCGGAAGATCGATCCTGCTGGAAACCGTAAACCTTATGGTAAATTTGTCGAATCCGACAAACCTGATATTCTCGACGTGACCTACCCTGTATCCGCTCAGCAGTACATCGGCCGATTCCAGGAGGCCTCCTACTCTCTCATAATTTACATAATAGGTATTGACCGGAGTAAAGATCCTTTTGCCTTGCAGAAAATTGTATCCCCAGATGAGAAAAACGATGGTTAATATTACCAGTATTCCGATTTTTGCTTCTTTGCTGAATTTCCCCTTCATCTATAATATATTATATGCTTATTGTCATGTACCGGTCTCAGCGATTGTTGATAATTTCACTGAGAGAAACCAGGCTGCCCCTGCGAACGGCGACGATAAAAGCATCCGGGAAAATTTTCGAAACAGTTTCACGAAAGGCAACTATTTCCTCAAGGGTGGCTGCAGCTCCGACCACATACTTGTAAAGCCCGTCCGTCTGGTAAACTTCTATTTCTTCCAGTCCGCCGAAATAATCGGAATTCAGTGGAATCATGTTACGGGATGAGCCTACCTGAACCTTGAAAAGGACCTCCGGGCTCATACCGTCTCCGGCATCCTCCACAATGGGCCCGGGGTTCGCAGTTTCGGCCGTATCAACGGTTGTTTCGGCCGGGGAGCCCGCTGAAACGGCATCCTGAGGGGTCATTGTTGCCGTGGAGGCAAAAAGCGCATCACTCTTCCTTTCAATAGAAACTTTGTAGTCCCTGAAGGCCCTGAAAATAGCAGAGGCGATATAGGTCTGTCCCTGATCGGACATCAGGAACCTCTCCTCTTCTTCGTTTGATATAAACCCCACTTCTATAAGCGCGCTGGGCATTGTGGTCTGGAACAGCACCATAAATCCCGCCTGCCTGATCCCCCTGTCGACCCGGCCGACCCGCTCCCGGAACTGGCGCTGAACATGATCGGCAAAATTAAGGCTCTGGGAAATAAACGTGTTCTGCATCAGGGAAAATACAATATACGATTCCGAGGAATTCGGGTCGAAGCCCTGGTATTGCTCATCATAGTTATCCTCCAGCAATATAGCGGCATTTTCCTTCATTGCGACCTCCAGGTTTTCCCTTGTTCTGCTTTGCCCCAGGACAAAGGTGTCGGTTCCCCTGGCGCTCCTGTTGGGACTGGCATTTGCATGGATGGAAATAAAAAGGTCTGCGTTATTTTTATTGGCTATTTCGGCCCGCCTGTGCAGCTCGACGAATTCATCGGTTGTCCGGGTGTATATAACTTCCACATCGGGCAGATACTGATTTATATATGCCCCGAGCTTCAGCGAAATATCCAGCACTAAATCCTTTTCCTTGCTCCTGCGGCCCACCGCTCCCGGATCCCTGCCTCCGTGGCCGGGATCTATCACGACCTTACGGAGCCTGTAGGGGCCTTCACGCGCACCGCTAACAGGCTGGAACAAAAATAACAGGCCAAAAGCAAGAATCAGGAAAGAAATCCGTTTAGATGTATAAAATGAGAACGGTAGCTTAAACATCTGTATCCAATTTGATTTAATTGGTTAGTTTTGGAGTCGTGAAAAACTATAGTTGAAACGCCGCTTTTGTAAAATTAATTGCTGAAACCCTCATTAGCCTTTGGCAGATAAAACAACATGAACAGACCATGAGGGTTCCATACGGGTGAAACATGAAAGTACTAAATTGATGTTATTACAAAAATAGTATAATAATATTGCATAATAAGAATTCAATCAAGGTTTTTGAGCCCTTCTTCATAATTATTCCAATACTTCTGTTATGGCTCTTTCAATTTGCTGACGCCTTTTCGCTGGAAGGATCTTCAGTACCGGATGCCCTGTACCCTGATACAAAGCCCCTGCCTGCCCGTTCCGGATCGCAGGATCCGGGGCAGCTGAAGCCCGCATTCGGCCCTGGCAGCGACCTGACGGCGGCTCATGATGGATATCTCCTGTCTGCCCGTTCCGGATCTCAGGATCCGCGGCAGCTTCAGCAAACCTTCAGCCCCGAAACCATCCCGCCGGCGGACGATACGCTGCATCGGGCTGTGCCCCCCTTTTCCGCCCCGCCCGGATCGCAGGATTCCCGGCAGCTGCAGCAAACTTTCATGCCCGATACCATCGGCCCCGATCCTCCGCCTTTCCAGGAACCCGGCCCGCCGGCCAGACGTCAGAACAATTTCCTGGATTCAAAGGTGGAGTATAATGCAGTCGACTCGATAGATTTCTCTGTTGGCGAACAAAAATTTTTCCTGTACGGGCAGGCTTATGTCAAGTATGAAGATATCGAGCTCAGGGCCGACTTTATCCAGATAGACCTTGCAGCCAAAGAAGTTTTTGCCAGCGGGATGGCCGACAGCCTGGGTGTTATCCAGGGCAGGCCGGTAATGACCGAAGGCGGCGAAACATTCGAGGCCCAAACCATGCGTTATAATTTTGAAACAAAAAAAGGCATAATTTCCGGCCTGATCACCGAACAGGAAGGCGGATTCCTTCACGGCCACACAACCAAAAAACATGAAAACAACCACCTGCATCTTCGCGGAGGCAAATATACCTCGTGTGATGCCGAACATCCCCATTACTTTATTGCATTGACAAGGGCCAAGGTAATTCCCAACGACAAGGTGATCTCCGGCCCGGCCTACCTGGTAATTGAGGATATCCCCCTGCCGCTTGCGATTCCTTTTGGCTTTTTCCCCAACAAGAGAGGCCAGACCTCAGGCATCCTCTTTCCCTCTTACGGCGAAGAGGCAAGCCGCGGCTTTTACCTCCGCAATATGGGCTACTACCTGAATCTCAATGAGTATGTTGACCTTCAGCTCCGGGGAGATGTTTACAGCATGGGTTCCTGGTCGTTCAACGCCGCTTCAAATTACCGTAAACGCTATCGCTATAACGGCAGCTTCAGGTATGCATATTCCAGCAACAAGGTAGGCGACAGGGGTTTCGCAAACTTCTCGGAAAACACTTCATACAATATAGCCTGGCAGCACAGGCAGGATGCCAAGGCATCGCCCTACAGCAATTTCTCTGCAAGCGTCAATTTCGGCTCAAGCTCATTCAACAGGTACAATACAGTGCCCACCCAGCGCAATTTTACCGAGACCATGGCCCAGAACACTGCCCAGTCAAGCGTCTCCTTCAGCCACCGCTGGCCCGATTCTCCCTTTTCGCTTACCAGCAACGTAAGCGCCAACCAGAATTTTTCAAATCAGACGATGAATCTCCGGCTTCCTTCGGTGAATTTCAACATGGCCAGGCAGTACCCCTTCAGGAATGCCGACAGGGTCGGCGACCCCAGGTGGTATGACAATATAGAATTAAGCTATTCCGCAAACGTTGACAACAGGCTGAGCACCTATGACACATTGCTTTTCAGAAGAGAAACCCTGGGAGACATGCAAAACGGTTTCAAGCACGATATTCCCCTGAGAGCGAATTTCCGGCTGTTCAACCTTCTGAACATTACACCGGGGGTAACTTATTCCGGGGTTATGTATCCAAACTCCATAAGAAAAACATGGGTGGAGGATTATGTTCCTCCCGGACAGGATCAGGCAGTTCCCAGGCTTGTAACCGACACCATTCCGGGAATAGTATACGGCCATTCCTTCCTGCCCAGCTTTTCCACCGGCTTCAGCCAGAATATTTACGGGATGTTCCAGTTCAGGGATTCAAGAGTCGAGGCGATAAGGCACGTCATGACCCCTTCGGTGGGTTTCAGCTTTGCCCCCGATATGGGGAACCTGGTTCCCGATTACTACCGCACGGTGCAGCGGGATACTCTCGGCAATGAAACCACCTATTCGGTATTTGAAAACGGAATATACGGCACCCCCAGCGTAAGGGGCAGATCGGGCTCGATCAGCTTTAGCCTTGCCAACAACCTAGAAATGAAAGTCAGGAGCACAAATGATACCATTACCGAATCAAAAAAGGTAAAGATCCTCGACAGGCTGAATTTCTCAACCAGCTACAGCATATATGCCGATTCTCTTAACTGGTCGCCCGTGAGCATGACCGGCAATACAAGCGTGTTCGACAATAAAGTAAGGGTTAATTTCAATGCTACGTTTGATCCTTACGCCCTCGATGACAACTTCAGGAGATATAATTCTTTCCAGTGGAGCACCAACAGGTCTCCCTTCAGGATGACCAGGGCGGGAGTAAGCACGACTATGAGCTTCCGTTCGGCAGCGGGAAGCCGGCCCGATCCGGGCACCACCCCGGACATGGGAATGCCGCCCCGCGGGCCGGCCGATGACATGATGGACCCCTATGGAGAAGATATTTTCGGCCACCTTGACGATATAGACCATACTGTCCATTATTACGGAGAATATGTTGATTTCAACGTGCCCTGGGACATCAGCCTGCGCTATAACCTCAATTACAACAAACCGCGTGACGAGGGACAAATAAACCAGACCCTCAATTTTTCCGGGAGCCTGGCCCTTACTCCCAGATGGCAGATCCAGTTCACATCCGGGTATGATTTCAGGGCAAACGATTTTACGATGACAAGCATAAACATTCACAGGGACCTGCATTGCTGGGATATGCGGTTCGGGGTTGTTCCTTTCGGATCAAGGAAAAGCTGGAACTTCTCGATAGCCGTTAAATCCAACATCCTCAAGGACCTTAAATACCACGCCCAGAGAAGCTGGTACGATAACTTTTTCAGGTAGGGCAAAACAAACCCCGATCCGGTACCGGGAAGTGAAGCCCTCAAATTTTGCTAATCTCTAAATTCTTGACTATGAAGCGAATCATCCACACCACAAGGGCGCCTGAAGCCGTGGGCCCCTACTCCCAGGCTGTTGAAATAAACGGGACATTGTATATTTCCGGACAGATCCCAATCGATCCTGTTACGGGCAAGGTAATTGAAGGAGATATCCGGGAACAGACCGCACAGGTAATGAAGAATATTGCCGCCATACTTGAAGAATCCGGCTACGATTTCTCCGGCGTAATCAAATCAACCTGTCTGCTGACCGATATGAATCACTTCGCTGATATGAATGAGGTCTACGCCGGTTATTATCCACAGGATCCCCCTGCCAGGGCAACCTATGCCGTTGCAGGGCTTCCCCTGGGCGTGCTGGTCGAAATAGAGACGATAGCCGTCAAACCGGCTTAAAGTATCCGGTAGCGGAAGAAGCTTGCCGGGAATATCCGGATAGTTGTTTCGACGGAAGCCCGAACAATTTGAAAAGGCCTATTCCGATACCACTTCGAATTCGATGTCGACCCTGATATCCTTGTACAGTTTGACTGAAGCCGTATACGTACCGACTTCCTTTATAGACTCCTCCCTGAGGGTAATCTGCTTGCGGTCTATTTCGAATCCCATGTTGGTGAGCGATTCGGCGATCTGAATAGTGTTTACCGATCCGAATATCTTGCCTTTGGTGCTGGTCTTGGCTCCTATTGTAATTTTGGTGCCTTCCATCTTTTCCCTGATGGCCTGGGCATCTTCCCTGAGCTGCTCCTCTTTGTGGGCTCTTTGTTTCTGATTCTCGGCATGCATCTTTCTTGCTGAAGTCGTGGCCAGCACCGCTATTCCCTGGGGTATAAGAAAATTCCGGCCGTAGCCGTTCTTTACCGTAACTATGTCGTCTGCATTGCCCAGATTGGCAACGTCCTGTTTTAAAATAACATCCATTTTGATTCCTCCAATTAATTATTTCAACATATCAGTTACGTATGGCAGCAATGCAAGGTGACGGGCGCGCTTAATGGCTGTAGACACCTTTCTCTGGAACTTAAGGGAAGTGCCTGTAATTCTCCGGGGAAGAATTTTACCCTGTTCATTGAGAAATTTTTTGAGGAACTCCGGGTCTTTGTAATCGACATACTTGATCTTGTTCTTCTTGAAACGGCAATATTTCTTCTTTTTGATCTCAACCGTAGGAGGGGTAAGATACCTGATTTCTGATTGATTTTGTGCCATGGCTTATTCTTCCTTTTTTACTTCCTGGTTAGCAATAGAACGTCTTTTTTCACTGTATTCGATGGCGTATTTTTCCATCCGGAAAGTCAGGAACCTGATGAATCGCTCATCTCTCTTGTATTCCGTTTCCAGCCGGGCAATAAGCTCACCGGGAGCCCTGAACTCAAAATGGTTGTAGAATCCGGTGGACCTGTTTTGAATGGGATATGCGAGTTTCCTCAATCCCCAGTCCTGGTGGTGCACAATCTCTCCTCCGTTGTCAGTGATTATTTTCCTGACTTTTTCAACCGCTTCCTTCATCTGGGCTTCAGACAAAACGGGAGTTATAATGAAAACGGTTTCATACTGGTTTAACATACTATAATAATATTAGTTTGATTTTAATTAAACAGGGTGCAAAAGTAATAACTTTTTGTTTTTTTTCAAAAGATTTTTTTGCATGCACAATCATTCCCGCGTTTTATCTCCTGCCGTTCAGCAGGGAACCATCTTCCTTATCCTTTCCAGCGGGATCTTTTTGTCATGCCCTCCCTCCCGGACGGCACTGATGACTGATCCGGCAGAAACGATCCCGGTTTGGGCGGCGAATACCAGCAGCGCAAAAAGAGAGGCCGAGCGGGGACCGGCCGAGCGGAAATCATGGGCAAATATCTTTGCGCCGGTCGCGGGCGGCGGCAGACTGCTGTCGATGAACAGTCTCCCCTTTTTCATCCCGGATATCGCCTGACGGCAATGAGCCAGTCCGTCGGCCGATGTCACAATCACTTCATCAGGAATTTCAATGCCGTGATAACCTACCGGATGGGGCGAAACAATTATCTCTGCTGTGGAAAAACCGACTCCCACGGTAACAGGGTAGCTGCCTTTCTGCGCTATGTGAAGGCCTGAGCTGACAGCCGCAGTTGCCAGGAAGCCTGCCGCCAGCTGCACCCCCTCCCCCGCTGAACCGCTTATGATCAGCGAAACCGGCTTATCGATGCCGGATCCCGTCGCCGGACTGATAACCTGCAGCTCTGCCATCAGATCGGCGGTTTTTTGCGAAAGCGGCAATTTGAAATCATCCCTTGATGATTCCCACCGGCCGGGCAATTTCCCCGCTTCGGCAAGTATTTCAGAAAGCTTTTTGCCCGGGTTCAGCTTTACGCCGTAGCCGGGACAGATCTCCATGACTTCAACAAGCGAAAAGCCTTTTCTGCCGAAGGCTTCCGCCAGAAGGCCGGAAAAATCTCCGGTACCGGTCATCCGGCTTACGTATGAGGCTCCCGAGGTACGGGCAAGTGCGCAGATATCATATCCGGTCCACGGATTGCCCCCCGGGGAAGTGCTTGTGGCGAATCCGCGGGCGGTGAGCCCGCTGGTCTGTCCGCCGGTCATACCGTAAAGCATGTTATTGTGGACCACCACCGCAATATCCACGTTCAGTCTCGCTGCCTCGAGAATATGCTGCAAACCGATGGTGCTTCCGCCGTCGCCTATGAAAACGATGATCTTTTTGGCCGGATTGTCGAGGCCGAATGCGATTCCCGCCGCCAGGGCGACAGACCGGCCATGGAGGCCGTGAACGGTATGGGTTTTCAGGCATCCGTCTATTATGCCGTGACAGCCGATATCGGTTACGACTATCACATCGAGCGGAGCCATGCCCAGGCTCTCAAGGGCGAGTGCCGTGTTTTTTGCGATCAGTCCATGGCCACACCCCTTGCAGTAAGGCAGCGAGGCCGTATTCAATATTGTATCCATATGCTTTTGATTAACGGTCAGCCAGGCCGGTACTGTTTATTATCTCGTCCACTCCCGCCATCCGGCCTATTGTACCGGCCGCAACGATCTTCCCGGGCAGCCGTTCACCGAACAGCAGGGTGGCAAACTGGGCGTTGAGGTTTTCTTCCACAAACACAACCTTTTTGTAGCGGTCAATTATATCGTAATATATTTCAGGGACAGGCAGGAGGGTTTTGGCGACAAGCAGGGAAACCGGCTTGCCTCTTTCACGAAGGACCCTGGCAGCATCACGTGCCGCTGCGGCAGATATGCCCCATGATACTATCAGGGTGCCGGCCTCCTGCTCGTCGAGATCATAATATGTGTAGTCCTGCAGATGGCAAAAAGGTTTCTCTTCCAGCCGCCTGGTGTTTCCCAGGGCCTCTTCCCCTGAATGCTGCAGTATCCCCTTTTTGTCATGGGTCGAGGCATTCAGCCTCACCTGCCACCGGTCGTTTCCCACAGGCAGGAAATCCGGTACCAGGCTCTCTCCGGCATCATAGGGAACATAGGGGCTTTCGCCCGAATAAAA
>SKQJ01000372.1 GCA_007119075.1 Bacteroidales bacterium
TGGGTATTCAGCGATGAGGGGGTTGTACGCACCGACATGGACGGATGGATCGACACCGACGGCGACCATGCCCCCGATGGCGTCCTCGGCCCTTATCGGGAAAAGGAAGGCAGCTACTTTGCCATAAAGGAGATATGGTCTCCGGTGCATATACCCATGAAATTCCTGGTGCCGGGCTTCGACGGACGGGTAAAGGTGGAAAACCGGTTCAACTATACCGCCTTTGACCAGTGCAGCTTTACGCTGGAGCTGGCCAGGCTTCCCGGCCCCTTTTCAGGGGAAACAGGTTATACAGTCTTCAACTCGCAAACACCATCGGTGCCGCCCCTGAAACCGGGAGAACATGGCTATATTGATCTTAATTTGCCGGCCGACTGGCAAGAGGCTGACCTGGTGCTGCTTTCCGCCACGGATCCTCACGGGCGCGAGATCTTTACATGGACATGGCCTGTGCCTTCATCAGATCAGATGGCTGAAAGGATACTCAGGAATGGCGGCAGACCCGCCGGGGAGACTGCTGCACGGGAGAATGCAGATTATGTTATTGTCACAAACGGAAAAACGGAAGTCAGCTTCAGCAAAAACACCGGGATGCTGGCAGGAATAGTCCATGACGGCCAGAGGGTGTCTTTTGGCGAGGGTCCTCAGCTGGAGCAGGCTAACAACGTGCGGTTTGGCGAAATTGTTCACTACAGGGAAGGAGACAAATACATAGTGGAGGTTCCCCATGCCGGCGGACCGGTAATAAATCCGCGATGGATCATGCATCCCGACGGATGGCTGGAACTGGATGTTGATTTCAGGATGAATGGCGTATTCGATAACCTGGGGATCAATTTCAGCTACCCGGAGGAAAATGTTACCGGCATGAGATGGATGGGCAGGGGCCCTTACCGTGTATGGAAAAACAGGATGAGGGGCCAGCAATTCGGAGTATGGCACAAGGAGTATAATGATACCAGAACCGGTGAGTCCTGGGTTTACCCGGAATTCAAGGGCCATCATGCCGAGGTCTACTGGGCGGTTATTGAAACCACCGAGGCGCCCATTACAGTGGTTACCAGGTCGAACGACCTGTTTCTGAGGATGCTCACGCCCGATGAGCCGGAAGAAGAAACCCAGTATAAACCCCATATTGCTCCTCCCTTCCCGGACGGTGATATTTCATTTCTTTACGGGATAAATGCCATTGGCACCAAGTTCCATCCCGCTGAAAGGCTCGGGCCGCAGAGCCAGAGAATTAAACAGTTCTGGTCGCTCGAACCGAATCAGCGCATAAACGTGTTCTTCAGGTTTGGGGAGGATTAGATCCGGCCATTAACCAGCCAGCCCGGCCAGGTTGACCGGGCGGCCGGTGCGGATCGATTCAAAAACGGCGTCGACAACCATCATGTCGCGCAACCCTTCCTCTCCGGGCACGCGGACCGGTCTGCCTGCCATCATGTTCCGGGCATCCTCATCCATCTGGACAGCCTGCTGGTTCACGCCGGGGAAGCTGATCTCTCCCTTGCTGGAGCGGCCCGTTATGCCGGAATACTGTGAGAAAGGACGAAGTTCGAAAAAGCCATTTTCCGCCGAAGCGTAAAGATGATCAAAACTGGCATGAAATCCCGTATCCAGGCTTGCTATAGTGCCGCCGGGAAATTCAAGCTGGAAGGTTGTTGCTTCGTCCACGCCTTCAAATCGCCCCGGTCTCGTTACGAAAGTCTGCGCCGAAACCCTCACCGGTTCTTCTCCGGTAACATACCTTGCGGCCTGCAGCGGATAAACTCCCATGTCCATCATTGCGCCTCCGCCAAGCTCCCGGTGCCAGCGCCAGTTGTCGAAATTGTTGAATCTGAAGGCTGCGCCGCAATTTATGTGCAAGACTTTTCCGAAAACTTTTTCTTGTCCAAGCCGCATCACCTCCTGGGTATGAGGCTCGTAATGAAGCCTGTAGCCAATGGAGAGCCCGACATTGTTCTCCCTGCACGCTTCGATCATATCAATGCACTCCCTGGCATTGAGAGCCATCGGCTTTTCGCAGATAACATGCTTGCCGGCCCTTGCAGCCCTTATCGTGAATTCCTTGTGCATGAAATTCGGCAACACCACGTATACGATGTCGATCTCCTTGTTACCGGCTATTTCATCGAAATTATCGTAGTTGTAAATATTTCCTGCGGGTATATCGTACTTTTCGGCCCAGGTCTTTTCATTATCCATGGTTCCGGTCACGACACCGGCAAGGTAGGCAAATGTTGTTTCCTGCAATGCCGGGGCGAGGATATTTGTGCTGTAGTTGCCCAGTCCTATAAGTGCGATCCCCGCCCTGTCGCGGTTAACCGGGCGCCTGCTGCCGGATCTGGGACCGGATTGGGAGGAAGGGGTCGCGAAGCCATACCGGGCTGATTGACCGGCTACGGGAACAGTGCCATGATTCGCTGCACCGGTCGGATCCGGAGTGAATCCGCCTCCCTGACCGGCAAGGCCGTCGAGGCTCCCGGGAAACAGGTCATCTGAAGCGATCGAATGAATTCCCGGGACGGCCAAGGCCCCTGCAAATCCAATAGCAGATATTTTAAGAAAATCCCTTCTGCCTGATTTTTTTAACTTCCTGTTTTTCATCTTTTTATCATTAAGTGAAAGTAACTGATGCCTGTCCGGATCTGCCGAAATGCCTCGCCGTTTCACCGAAACTGAACCGGGTCAGGTGCAGCTGATGCCTGTTTGGATCACACCGGGATGTCATGCCGGCTGTTTTTAATTACAAGTTATTAACATCCTGAGTAAAAAACAACTCTCACCGGAAAATAAAACCCGCATCAGACCGCTATGGAGCACGCTTCCGGAAACTCGCCCAATTGATTCAGGCTTTCCCGCAAGCCTGAA
>SKQJ01000253.1 GCA_007119075.1 Bacteroidales bacterium
AGGAAGATTCCCGGCACCAGGCCTCACGGCAACGGGGAAACTGGCGACGGGAAGACAGGGGTACCAGGCAACTGGGAAACGGTTCCTGATTGATTCGAGGCACCAGGCCTCACGGCAACGGGGAAACGGGGAAACGGGGAAAAGGGTCCTCATGGGCGCGGGCCTGATTGGTCAGAGGCATCAGGCCTCACGGCAACGGGGAAACTGGCGACGGGAAGACAGGGGTACCAGGCAACTGGGAAACGGTTCCTGATTGATTCGAGGCACCAGGCCTCACGGCAACAGGGCAATAAAGCAACGGGGCAACCGGGAACCGGAATTCCCGGCTTTCTGCGATTAACTAATGGATGGAGGTGATTAATAATAACTTGAATTATCCCAGCAATGGGTGCAGACTTTTTCCGCAGGCAGGCCGATGGCTTCGATCATGTCGTCAATATGCTGGTAAACAAGTGAGTCTATGCCAAGGTTCTCGGCTATTTTTTTTACCATGTCCTGGTACTGGTCTGAGTCGGGACTGGAATAAAGATCCATATTCCGTATGGTCCCTTCAAGTTGATTGACAGCCTTTAAGGTAGCCAGTTCAAGTGAAGAACGAGACTGTGAGAAATTCAGGAAATCGCACGAAAAACTTAAAGGGGGACAGGCTATACGCATATGGACCTCCCTGGCACCTGCAGCCCTCAGGTCCCTGGCAGTATCCCTGAGCTGGGTTCCCCGCACTATCGAATCATCGCAAAAAATTATGCTCTGCCCGTTAATAATGGACTTATTGGGAATCAGCTTCATTTTGGCAACAAGATCCCGGGTGGCCTGTTCGCTCGGGAGAAAGCTCCGGGGCCATGTAGGGGTGTATTTGGTGTACGCCCTCTTATAGGGGATGCATTTCTCGTTGCTGAAGCCGATGGCATGCCCGATGCCCGAATCGGGTATGCCTGAGACAAAATCGGCGTCCACGGTATCTTTCCTGGCCAGGGACGCGCCGCAGCGATAACGGCATTCTTCCACATTGATATTTTCGTAGTATGATGTAGGATAACCGTAGTAAACCCAGAGGAATGCGCAAACCTGCATCCTGTCGCCGGCCGGCTTGATCGTCCTGTAGCCGTCAGGGGTGATCTCGACGACCTCACCCGGTCCGGCGAAATATTCGGTTTCATAGCCGGTATTGGGGAACGAAGTTGTTTCCGAGGCAACCGCGCAGGCCCCATCCTTTTTTGCAATAGCCAGGGGAGTCCTTCCGAGCTTATCACGGGCGGCAATGATCCTGTCGGGCGTGAGAATAAGCAGTGAGCATGAGCCCCTGATCTTTTCATGAACATTCATAATGCCCGAAACAAAATCATCTTCCTCGCAAATCAGGTTCGCAACGATTTCCGTGGGATTAACGTTTCCCTCAAAATTCTGGGTAAAATGTTTTTTTCTTCCGAGGAAATCTTTTTCAAGGGCGGCGATATTATTTATGCGGCTTACTGTAACAATGGCGAACCGGCCGAGATGAGAATTAAAGAGAATGGGCTGAGGATCGGTATCGCTGATAATTCCCAAACCCGAATTTCCTTTGAAATCTTTGAGATCCGGCTCGAATTTGGTCCTGAAGTAGGAGTTTTCCAGGTTGTGAATAGCTCTTTGAAATCCGTCCTCCGGATTGTAAAACACCAGTCCGCCACGCCTTGTCCCCAGGTGAGAGTGATAATCAGTGCCATAAAACACTTCGGCAACACACTGTTTCCTGGAAATGGCACCAAAAAAGCCACTCATATTAAAACCGGTTAAGTTTGATTTGAAGTGCGCAAAACTAATTATAAAATTCGGATAATGCATAAGGAAATTGATCCGATTCAGGCAGGATTTTCAATTGCCGGCAGGCACCCTGGATTTCAGGTATTGAATTTTTGTTGTTTAATTCTTAAATTTGGATAAGCCATATAATCAATCTCCAAATCTGCTTTTTGCCAGTGAATCAACTAAAAATGGAAAGGGTCTTTATCATAGGTGACATACACGGCTGCAACAAAACTCTCCGGAAAATGATTGGCGATGAAATTGCAATCAGAAAAACAGATATTATCTGTTTTGTGGGCGATTATATCGACAGGGGCAATGACAGCAAAGGAGTCATTGATTTCATCCTTGAATTAAGGAGGAATAATTACCAGATCCATACCTTACGGGGCAATCATGAGCAGATGCTGCTCGATTCGGAAAACAGCATAAGTGCAAATGCTCTTTGGAAAATGAACGGAGGAAATACGACCCTCAGGGACTTTAATAATATTTCGTCAATAAGCGAAATGGATCGCGTTTACCTTGATTTTTTTGCCTCCACAGAATTCTATTTTGAAACCGATCATTTTTTGCTTGTTCATGCGGGGCTGAATTTCAACGCACCCGATCCTCTTAGAGATAGATACTCAATGTTATGGACCAGGGATTTCCAGGTTGATGAGTCTTATCTAGACGGTAAAATGCTGATTCACGGGCATACTCCGGCAAGCCGTGATTATATCCGGTTTCAGGATTTTAAAAGCCCCTTCAATATTGACGGGGGCTGTGTATACAGGAACGTTGAAGGCCTGGGAAACCTGTTTGCCCTGGACTTTTTCGAACAGAAACTCCTTGAAGTTCCCAATATTGACTGATCCTTTTGATTTCCGGTTCCATGGACCTGGCCTGGACGGGGAGAAACCTGATCCGGACCGGAAAGCGCGGCACAATGGATCCCGTAAATCGTTCAACCTCAGTCGGTCAACCGGGGAACAATGCATACTGACCGGGAAAGGACCTCGGAGAGCAATGCATGCTGACCCGGAAAGGACATCGGGGAACAATGCAATGCATACTGACCGGGAAAGGAC
>SKQJ01000221.1 GCA_007119075.1 Bacteroidales bacterium
ATGTCCGGAAGATCTTTGAGCGCTGCTCCTATGCTGACTACCAGTTCGGGTGCCGAAGTCCCGAACGACACCACCGTGACCCCGACTACCAGGGTTGAAATCCGAAAATGGCTGGATAATGCCACACCGCTCTTTACCAGGAGGTCGCCGCTTATCAGCAGTATAGTAAAACCAAGGATCAGGAAAAAATAATCCATATGAGGGCCGTTAGGAAGCCGGGACAAAATCCGGATCGCCGGGAGGCAAGCTGCCCGGTCAGGCACCGGAGGCAATCAATTTTTATTCTGGCTTGCTGTCAGTCTTCGGTTTATTTCCGGCATTGCTTTTCCCTTTCGGGGAAAAAGTCTTTTTTCCGGCTGTTTTTGCAGTGGCTCCTTCCGGTTTTTTCCTTGCGGCACGCTCGCTTTTTCCGGTTCCGTCAGCTTTTGCCACCCTGCGTTGCGGGGTCCGGGACTTTCCAGCAGCCTTTTTATTTGCCCTGGCCAGATCGGCATTGCTTTTCTTTACCCTGGCCTTATCCGTGCTATCCTGCTTTTCAGCTGTTTTCTCGCCTTCCCGGTACACCCCCGGTATGCCGGCTTCATAGGAGGTGCTCGCGGTGTCATAAGGGCTTCCCGCCGTGTCATAAGGGCTTCCCGGGTCCAGGGAGCTCCCGACGCTCTTTTGGATATCCTTGCTTTCTTCCTCGAGCTTGCCCTTCACATTATCCAGGTCCCTTTGAATCTCGTTTGTGCTCTTGCGGATCTCGGCGGTACTATCATGCAGCTCTTTCTTGATATCTTCGGTGGCCCTCTTGAATTCCTTCATTCCCTTGCCCAGGCCCTTGGCCAGTTCGGGAATCTTCTTGGAGCCGAACAGAAGCAGTATCACGAGCATTACTATAAATACCTCCGACCCGCTGATAAACAATATGCTTGCTGTCATTTTATTTTCTTTTGCGCAGGTTTGATTTTCCGGAATCTTGCTACGGTATCAAATACTACCGGCGTCGCGATAAACAGCGACGAGTAGGTGCCGACAACGACTCCGATGAGCAGGGCAAATATAAATCCGCGGATCACTTCGCCTCCGAACAGGAATATTGACAGCAATACGACGAAGGTGCTCAAAGAAGTACTGAAAGTACGGCTAAGGGTGCTGTTCAGGGCAAGATTGTAAACTTCGCTTCTGTCCCTTTTGGGATATAGCTTGAAATACTCCCTTATGCGGTCAAATACCACCACCGTATCGTTTATGGAGTATCCAACTACCGTCAGTATAGCGGCTATGAATGCCTGGTCTATCTCAAGCGAAAATGGAAGCACCCCATGAAGAATGGAAAACACTCCGAGAACTATAAGCACATCGTGCCCCACGGCTGCAACTGCTCCCAGTCCGAACTGCCAGTTCCTGAACCGGATGAACATATACAGGAACATTATTGCAAGAGCAAAGAATATTGCCCACACAGCCTGCACCTTAATGTCGTGTGCAATTGCCGGTCCGACTTTTTCTGAGCTCTGCCGGTAGTCGCTCATAAACTGGGTGAAGGTAACGCCATCGTCGATAAAGGGCTGTAATCCCTGGAAAAGCAGTTCTTCGATCTCATGATCGACCTGGGCATCTATTTCATCGATCCTGAAATTCGTTGAAACCCTTACCTGGTTGTCCCCGCCGAAGGTTATGACCGAAGTTCCCTCACCGAAAACCGTGAAAAGAGAGCTCTGGATATCGGCCGTGCTTACCGGTTCTTCGAACCTCACTATATAGGTTCTTCCGCCGGTAAAGTCGATCCCCTGGCTCAGTCCCCGGGTAAACAGCGAACCTATTCCTATAACTATGATAATGCCCGAAACAAAATAAAAAGTGTTCCGGTTATTTATGAACCTGTAGTGGATGTTTTTAAAAGCTCCCTGGGTAAGCTTTGTGGCGAAACTCAGCGATTTGTTCCTGTCGAGGAACCACAGGAAAATAAGCCTTGTTATGAAAATTGCACAGAAAAGCGATGTCAGGATACCTATTATCAGGGTGGTAGCGAACCCCTGGATTGGTCCGGTACCGAATATATACAGTATGATCCCGGTAAGAAGCGTCGTGACATTTGCATCGATAATTGCGGAGTAGGCGTTTTTATAGCCGTCCGAAACGGCAAGACGCAATCCTTTGCCTGCCTTGAGCTCTTCCCGTATCCTTTCAAATATAAGCACGTTGGCGTCGACCGACATACCTATGGTAAGCACTATCCCGGCAATACCAGGGAGAGTTAGGGTCGCCCCGAGGGAAGCGAGCACTCCCATTATAAAGAACAGGTTGACCACCAGTGCTATATCGGCTACAAGTCCCGCTTTCCTGCTGTAATATATTATCATATAAAGGAGAACGATCAGAAAGGCGATCAGAAACGAATTCAGGCCGGCTGTGATGGCTTCCTGTCCCAGCGTCGGTCCTACGATTGCTTCCTGGATTATCCGTGCAGGTGCGGGAAGCGCTCCCGACCTGAGCACGTTGGCAAGGTCCTGTGCCTCGGCAATGGTAAAATCTCCCGTGATCTGTGATCTTCCGCCCGGAATTTCCTGGTTGACACGCGGAGCAGAATATACCAGGTCGTCAAGGACGATTGCGATCGACCTTCCTATGTTGTCCCTGGTCAGCCTGGCCCATGTCCTGGCTCCCTCGGCATTCATTGCCATTGTTACCTCGGCGGAGGCCTGTGTCTGTCCGAATTCAACCCTCGCGTCGGTCACCACCTCTCCGTCAAGCGGTGCGCGGCCATCCCTGCTTGTCACCCGTATGGCATGCAGCTCGTAAAAAGTATCAGACTCATCCCACCGGGGAGATTTCACGCCCCAGAGGAATTTTACATCACGCGGAAAAAGCTGGCGAACCTGGGGATGGCTCAGGTAATGGTTTACCATTGTGGTATCCCGGAAATCGGCAATGCCGACTACCGATCCGCCCATTAACCGGCCGTCTGCGCCGGTCATCGGATTAAGAAGGCTGAAAAGAGGATAGTCCTCCAGGAACTGATCGGGGGTTAATGCCTCTTCAGTTTCCGGGTCAAGAAGATCCAGAAGCGATTGCTCCTCCTGGCTCAGTTCATCCGCAGGAGCCAGTTCTTCACCCGGTTCCGGCTGGACAGGCATAATTTCATCGCCGGGTTCGGCGTCTCGTCTGAGCGCCCTTTCGGCTTCGTTAAGCTCTATGATCCGTTCGTTGGCCTGCAGGAGATAGGGGTATATATCCTGATTCTCATAAGTTTCCCAGAATTCAAGGTTTGCCGTGCCCTGCAGGAGCGTCCGGACGCGTTCCGGTTCCCTTATCCCGGGCAGCTCTACCAGTATACGCCCATGGGTTTCAAGTTTCTGGATATTGGGCTGGGTGACCCCGAAACGGTCAATCCTGCTGCGGAGGATATTGAACGAATTGTCAATTGCCCTGTCAGCTTCCCTGCGTATCACATTGAGAACTTCCTGGTTGGTTGCGTTAAATGTTACCCTGTCACGAAGTTCGGGCGTGCTGAAAATAGCCGCCAGGCGGGCATCGGGATCTACTTCCTGAAATGCCCTCCCGAAAAGGGTGATGAAATCTTCGGTGCTGGTTCTCTGGTATTCACGGGCCAGTCTGAGCGCTTCCACGAAAGTGGGGTCGTCGCTGTAATTTGAAAGAGCCCTGATAATTTCATATGTGGATATTTCAAGGGTCACGTTCATCCCGCCCCTCAGGTCAAGCCCCAGGTTTATTTCTCTTTCCTTGGCTTCCCTGTAGGTGTACTGTCGTATTCCCAGAAAATTATAAACATTCTCTCTCATCATGGAATCCAGGTAGGCCTGTTCCCTGACCGGATCACCGGCTGCATAGGCTGCCGCATCCCTTTCGACCTTTCTGGTAACAAAAGTGAAAGACAGCTGGTAAATGGTTACCAGTGCCAAAGCAATTGCCAGCAGCTTTACTGCTCCTTTATTCTGCATTTCTTATTGGTTTATTGTTCTTTTAAGTGCCTTTCAGTTTTTAATTTGTGGCGCAAATATATTATAATTTTTTGTAATCGCCGCAGTATAGAGCCAATCAAAATTGACCTTACGCCTAAAACTTCCCTGCCCCGTTTTTTATTTCGCCGGGGCACTTCTTTTAACAAAAATAAATAGATATAAAACTGGAAATCAGCACAGGAAATCCAGGGGAGCATGTTTTGCACAAAGATGGGCACCAGGTAATCTCACACCGGCTGGTCCGGGAGAACCCGGATGAGCGGAATTGGGAAAGTCCAGTCCGGCGGACTAAAACAGGTTCATGTCATCCAGAACCATTTTCAGTTTCCTGACCGAACAGGCCGAGTCATGGAGAAGCTTCCTTTCGTCACTGTTCAGCTCAATCTCTATAACCTCTTCTACTCCTGTCCTGCCCAGCTTTACAGGCACGCCCAGGTAGATATCCTTTATGCCGTATTCTCCGTTGACATAGGCACATATTGAAAAAATGCGGTGCTGGTCGTGTACGATCGCTTCGACCATTTGAGCAACCGCGGCCCCTGGTGCATACCAGGCAGACGTACCTATGAGCTTGACAAGATCGCCGCCTCCCTGCCTGGTCTTCTCTACTATCTTGTCAATCTCGTCCTGGTTAAGCAGCTGAGAGACGGGTATGCCTGAAACCGAGGTGTACCTGGGAAGAGGAACCATTGTGTCGCCATGCCCGCCAAGCAGAAGTGCCTGAACATCACGGGGAGAAGTGTTGAGGACCTCTGCAACGAATGACTTGTATCTGGCTGCATCAAGTATGCCGGCCATGCCGAATACCTTGCTGTGGTGCTTGTTGGCGGTAAGATAAGCTGCATAGGTCATGATGTCAAGGGGGTTGGAGACGACAATGATGACAGCATCGGGTGAGTATTTGATTGACTTTTCCGTTACATCCTTGACGATTTTTGCATTGGTGGCAATGAGCTCGTCCCTGCTCATGCCCGGCTTCCGTGTAATGCCTGATGTTATGATGATGATCTGGGAGCCTCTGGTCGCGGTATAATCGTTGGTGACACCGGTAATCCGGGTGTCAAAAATATTGACCGGGGCAGTTTGCCACATGTCCAGCGCTTTTCCTTCGGCCAGCCCCGGTTTGACATCCACAAGCACAATCTGGTTAGCAAGCGCTTTATGGGCAATGACATTGGCACAGGTTGCTCCCACGTTCCCTGCACCGATAACGGTTATTTTCATGGTCGGTAAATAGTATTAGGTTATGATCGTTTTTTTAATGAAGTTGTAAATTATAAAAAAAAAACGATATATGCACATATTTACCGATGATTAATTATGCACCGCAGGACAGGCCGCCCCGGAAAGCCTTTACATCAGGTCGTCAAAATCCTCGTCAAGCGGGATATCCCTTTCAAAATCATAAAGGGTAAGCCTCCTCAGGTTATAGTAATTTTGCCAGAAGCTCCGGAGTGCTGAAATGTAGCCTCTCCTTGCAATATCCTGCTCCCTGATGGCATCGTTCAGGTCGCGGACATCAATCCGCCCGATCAGGAATCTTTCGCGGGTCACATCAAATCTCTTCCGGGCAATCGTATCGGCCTTCAGGGCAATATCCAGCTGGTCGTACTGCATGGTGAACTGCATCACCTCGAGATAGACATTTTGCTCAAAATCTATCCAGGCCTGTTCAACCTGGGTCCGCACAACCTCCTGGCTTGATTGTGCCATCCTGTGCCTGCCCCGTCCGAGTCCCCAATCCACCAGCGGTATATTCAGCCCTATCTGAAGTCTCTGTGCTACCAGCGGATCCCGGTAAGCGTGCGCAAGCTCAGGGTCGCTGGCCGACAAACCATAAGAGGCAAACAGATCGGCATTGAAACCCATCTCGGCCCTTGCCCTCGCCACATCCCTGTCCGCCTCCAGAAGCTGGCGCTCATACTGGAATACCTCGGGATTGTTATTCAGGGCTTCCTGCAGAGCCTTGCCGAGATCGGGCCTGAAGACGGGAACTGTCGGATCAATGAAAAGTTCAATGTCAACTGTCTCGTTGAACCCGAGGAATGAGCGGAGCCTGAATTTTCTCACTTCCAGGTCAAGCGTAGCCTCATTCAGCGCCGTTCCGGCATTCAGATAGCTCAGTTCCATCTGCAGCAGCTGGTTCTCGGGAATGGTCCCTATGTTGTACCTTCCCTGGGCAATACGGTACAGGGTGTCGGTATTGGAGTAGTTCAGCTGAGCTATTTCCAGGTTGACCTGGGCGAGCGCCAGATCGAAAAAGAGATTGACTGCCCTGACCGCCACGTTTTCAATTGAGCTTACATAGGCTCGTTTTGCCTCTTCATACCTGAGCGGTTCTATCTGCCGCTGCCAGCGAAAGGCATTGTATCCCGAGAGCGACTGGCTGAAACCTACTGTAACCGGTATTGTCCGGTAAGAGTGCTCTTCCTGGTCAAGGTTGTCGATCCTTTCCAGTTCGGAATACATGAAAATCTGACCGCCTGTAAGCCCGATATTCTGGCTAAGCGATAGCCGGGCAAGGGAATTTATGACGTTTCTTTCTATGAAACGCTGACTGCCGTCAGGATCGGTATAGGGTTCTATGTCCCTTCTGAAGTTGGGGAGCGTGCCCCTGAGGTTAAGGCCGGGCAGGAATTCCGCCCTGTAGGACCGGTGCTGCCAGTAACTGGCACGGAACCGGTGCTGTGCCAGGATGGCCTGCGGGGACTGGTCCCTGGCTATGTCAACGACTTCGTCGAGAGAAAGGGTAAGTACGTGTTGACTGGGCTGGCTTTTTGCATTGGTCAGGTTTAAAAATGACAAAAATGCTATCAGGCCAATCACGACAAAATTAAATCTTTGCATTGGTAAACTGGATGTTTAATGGTGAATAATCAGGATTTGCCCGGAGCAACGGACTATGGCACAGGTTATTCATAACGGAGCGATTCAATGGGATCTTTTTCCGCGGCCCTTTTGGCGGGTGAATAACCAAAGATCACGCCCACCGAGGCTGAAACCAGGAAGGCGATAAGTACCGATGATAACGATACAATAGTGGATATATCGGAAAAATGAGTGATCAGATGCGAAAGGACTATTCCCAGCACCACACCTATGAGTCCGCCGCTTACGCTTATGAGAACAGCTTCCGAAAGGAACTGGACTATAATATCGACCCTGGTGGCTCCAATGGCCTGCCTGGTCCCTATCTCCTTTATCCTCTCCATTACAGAGGCGAACATGATATTCATGATCCCTATACCGCCCACGATAAGGGAAATACTGGCTATTGCCCCCAGAACTATATTGAATATCTCCCTGGTTCGCTGTTGCTGTTTCAGAAGCAGCTCGGGAACAGTAACCTCGAAATCCTTTACTTCCGAGTGCCTTCTCAATAACATCCGGCCTATAAGCTCTGCAGTTGGGGCGAGCTGTTCGGTTTCAGAAACCTGCACCACAATTTTATCCAGCTGGTGGTAATTTGATGATGTGTTCTGGCCGGGATTCGTGCTGATCATGGCTCTCATCTGCATGAATCCCCTTCCTCCCCTGGCTGATATGCCCGAGCCCGAAGCCCCCCTGAGGATGCCCCGGTTCTGGTATCTCATAAGCATGGTCTTTACCGGAACGTATATGTTGTCGTTATATACATTTATGCCCACGTTTTCAAAGGCGGAGACTGATACGTTGCTTCTTTCTATCACCCCGATCACCTGAAGCCACACATGGCCGAATTTTATGTACTGCCCGATCGGGTTGATGTCGGGGAAAAAGCGGGATTTGATATTTGCCCCGATTACGGCTACCGCCAGACCGTTTTCTTCCTGATGCTCGTTAAATACCGTTCCCGATTCAAGCGGCAGGTTGAACAGTTTAAAGTAGTCGCTCGAAACGCCTATGAGTTTTGCCGACTCTCTTTTTCCCCCGTACACTGCATGGGAATTAAGGGCTATCTCGGGACTAAGGCTTACCACAGAAGGAATGGTGGTTTGTATGGCCTCGGCATCGAGGAGGGTGAGCCCCCTGCTGAACTTTGCGCGCTGCTGCGGCCCGTTGCCGTTTTCGTCATCAGAGCTGCCGGTGTCTTCGACAATCGGTGAAACCAGGATATTGTTTACCCCGACCATTTTAATCTGCTCAAGGATTTCCTGTTGTGCGCCGTTTCCGATTGCAAGCATGCTGATCACCGAGGCCACCCCGAAGATAATTCCGAGAGCCGTTAGCACCGATTTTAGTTTGTTTGCCATGATAGACTCCATGGCAATTATTACGTCGTGAAGATACTTCCTCATAATTTAATTTTTACCTGTTTCCGGCTCCGGGCATTTGCTGGCCGCCGGGCATTTGCCGGCCACCAGGTGCGCCTCCCTGCCTCATCCTTTCTTCCCTTTCCCGCTGGATCCTGTCTTCCTCAGCTCTCCTTGACGCTTCTTCAGCTCTTTCCTGCTCCTTTTTTTCTTCAATCACCGCGATCAGTTCCTGGCCTGTAAGCCGGAATCTCCCGGGGTCTTCAGGAACGGTAAGAAAAATGCGGTCATTCTCTTCGAGTCCCTGTTCAACCACCACAAAGTTGTCATTTGCTCCGCCGAGGACTACAATCTGCCTTGTATTGTTTCTTTTGTAAACGTACGGGATGCTGTCGGCAAGGTTTATTGCTTCGAGCGGCACATACAGGACATCGTCGAATGTCTGTGTTACTATGACATTGCTTGTTGTCATTCCGGGACGGAGTATGGGATCATGCTCGTTGACCCTGACCAGGACTTCAAATACCTTTGCATCGGTATTGGGCATCTGTTCCCCGACGTTGGCCACCTGCATTATCCTTCCGGTATACCGCCTTTCGGGGAAGGCGTCAACGCCTATCCGGACCTGCTGGCCTGAACGGATCTTGCTTACATCTATTTCGTTTACGTAGGTCCTTGTCAGCATCGATGACAGATCGGGGAGGGTGGCCACAGTCAGATCCCACGGGCTGATGGTTGAACCGACGGTCCTTCGCTGGCCGTTCCATTCCCTGTGATAAATGACCATTCCTGACTTGGGCGCTCTTATGGTGAATTTGTCAAGCACATCTACCATTTCCTGGTATCTTCTTCTTTGCTGCGCCAGATCCAGGGCAGCTTCATTCATGCTTTCGACCGATTGCTGGATGCGGAGCTGATAATTCTGTCGTGCCTGTATCAGTGCTCTTTCAGCCCTGTCGAGGCTTATCTCGGCCTGCCTTATCGTTGCAGGCGGCTCAAATTTTGACTGTTCCAGCGTAAGCCTCCTTTCCTCGACGTTGTACTCAAGGTTTATAAGCTCATCCCGCAGGTTGCTAAGGGTAATTGTGGTGTCAAGCTGGGTCCTGGTATACTGCGCTTCGGCTCTTTCGAGCGCGTCCTCCATGTCTTTAAGGGCATTGTCCGATTCGGACCTGTCAAGCAATGCAACATATTCACCGGCTTCAACCACCGTCCCTTCCGGTACCAGATCCTGGATCCTGACATTCTGAATGCGCAGGTTCCTGCTCCGAAGTTCCTGGGGGGCCATTATCTGTTCGGAATTTTCGGCCTGAAGCTCTCCGGTAACCGTTACAAGAACTTCAAAGTTCCCCCTCATAACCGGCACTTCGAGCATTGCAATGTTATCCTTTTCCCCCGCCAGGGAGTATATAATGATGCCCAGAATCAGGACTCCTATTACAGCGCTGGTAATGATAGTGTTTCGTTTCATATCGTAAACAGATAAATTTATCAGGTTATAATCAAAAAATTCATCAGGGACTCTTTCATGGCTGGCCTGCCATAAATTTTCGGCCCCTGGCAGCTCCGGATAATCGCTCTAACCGGTAATTCACTAAATATAATAACGTTGTAATTACAGGTTAAAATGCCTAAACCGTTTCAAAGAAAACAAAAATTAACCGCCAGTGCCTTTGAGTTAACTTTTTTTAACGATAAAACCTTTTAAGCCAGTGAGTCGGGGTAATGCCTATGTCACCGTTATTTGTTTTGATCCGGTTTTTTTGGAAAGGTTTAATGGTCGTTGAAATTTTTTATGAAGGAGGCAAAGAGCTGCCCGGGAGATGTTTATTTACTTTTTCGATTATCGACCCGGCAAGGCTTTCAGCGTTTTCCCGGGTTTTGCCCTCGGAATATATCCTTATGACAGGTTCCGTGTTGGATTTGCGCAAATGAACCCATCCGTCCGGAAAATCTATCCTTATGCCGTCAATGTCAATGACATCTGAATATTCTTTCCTGATCTCAGAAAGTATTTTGTCAGTGTCCGAACCGGGTGGCAGCTGTATTTTATTCTTTGACATATGATAATCGGGATATTTTTTGCGCAGTTCGCTGCACTTTAGCCCGCTCCGGGCCAGGTGGGAGAGAAAAAGGGCTATGCCGGCCAGTGCATCCCGGCCGTAATGCAGATCCGGGTAAATGATGCCTCCGTTGCCCTCGCCGCCGATAACAGCCGCCGCAAGCTTCATTTCATTGACCACATTTACTTCGCCTACTGCCGATGCGTAATAAATCCCCCCGTACATTTCGGTCAGTTCTTTGAGAGCCTTTGTGGAAGAAAGATTGGATACGGTGTTCCCTGGCTTGTGCTGCAGCACGTAATCGGCCACCGCCACGAGGGTAAACTCTTCGCCGAACATCGTGCCGTCTTCATTGACAATGGCAAGCCGGTCAACATCCGGGTCAACAGCGAAACCAACGTCAGCGCTGTTTTCCACTACCGCCCCGGAGAGCTCTCCCAGGGTTTCTGGCAGTGGTTCAGGGTCATGGGCAAACATGCCATGGGGCTCGCAGTTGATCTCGACAATCTCACTGACTCCAAGTTCTCTCAACAGGCCTGGCAAAACCA
>SKQJ01000373.1 GCA_007119075.1 Bacteroidales bacterium
CCGGCCGATCAGTTCCTTTTTCCCCAAAAGAATGGGTTTTGCTATCCCTTCGCAGAAGACTACCTCAGCGGCCTTCAATATCTTCAAATTGTTTGCTTCGGCGAATACAAGTCTTTTGGGATTTTCCCTGGCTTTGTCACTCAAAGCATTCAGAAGCCGGTTCTCATGGCCCAGCCTGCTGCTCAGCTGAAGCTTGTATGCGTCCCAGTCGGTCACCGGGGCCCTTGCAACTCCCGAATCGACGGCGGCTCTGGCCACTGCAAGTGAAACTGTTGAGATCAATCTGTGATCCAGAGGCTTGGGAATAAGATACTCCCTTCCAAAGGTTAGATTCTCCTGTCCGTAGGCCCTGTTCACATCATCGGGCACCAACTCCTTGGCCAGAGAGGCAAGGGCATGACATGCTGCAATCTTCATCTCTTCGTTTATGGTCGAAGCTCGCATATCCAGGGCGCCCCGGAAAATGAAAGGAAATCCCAGCACATTATTGACCTGGTTGGGGTAATCCGAGCGTCCGGTGGCCATTATCACATCTTTCCTGGCCTCCACAGCTTCTTCCCATGATATTTCGGGTTCCGGGTTGGCCATGGCAAATACAATGGGGTTCTCGGCCATACTTTTAACCATCTTGCCGTTTACAACATTCCCGACCGATAAGCCAAGGAACACATCCGCTCCTTCAAGTGCATCTGCAAGAGACCGTGCACTCGTAGAAGCAACAAACTCCCGCTTGATTTTATTCAGGTCCTGACGGTCTTTATGAAGCACGCCCCTGCTGTCGAGCATGATTATGTTTTCAGGCCTGATTCCAAGAGAAATATAAAACCTGGAACATGAAACGGCCGATGCACCGGCACCATTGACAACCATCTTAAGTTTTGAAATATCTTTTCCGTTGATCTCCAGGGCATTCAGAAGCGCCGCGCCCGAGATTATTGCAGTCCCGTGCTGGTCATCGTGGAAGACAGGTATATCCAGCTCCTTTTTGAGCCTTTCTTCTATCTCGAAACATTCCGGGGCTTTGATATCCTCAAGGTTTATGCCTCCGAATGTCGGGGAAATAGCCTTTATTATTCCGATGAGCTTTTCGGTATCATTGCAGTCCACTTCAATATCAAATACGTCAATATCTCCGAAGACCTTAAATAGCAATCCTTTTCCTTCCATCACGGGCTTGCCTGCCAGGGCTCCGATATCTCCCAGTCCAAGAACCGCTGTGCCGTTTGAAATGACCGCAACCAGGTTTCCTTTAGCAGTGTATTCGTAGGCCCTTTCGGGATCCTTTTCGATTTCCCTGCATGGATCAGCTACTCCCGGAGTATATGCCATTGAAAGATCACGCTGGGTGCGATAGGGCTTTGTGGGTATTACTTCTATTTTGCCGGGCCTTCCTTCACTGTGATAATCCAATGATTGCTGCCTTGTGATTTTGACCATAGGATAAAAGGTTCATGGTTTAAAATTATTAAAGACCGGGGGGGCGGGTCAGGAATTATCAAGGGATTCCCTCTGCTCCACTGATCCGGCAACCAGCTCATCGTATGCATTCCTGTTCCTGAATATGTCCACGGCCAGATACAGAGCCTGTCTGAATGGATCGGGAGAAGCCATATTTTTTCCGGCAATCTCAAAGGCGGTGCCGTGGCCTGGGGAGGTACGTATAACCGGCAACCCGGCGGTGAAATTTACCCCGCTCTCAAAAGCCAGGGCCTTGAAAGGCGTAAGTCCCTGATCATGGTACATCGCCAGGACTGCGTCAAAACGGGTAAAGTTATCGGATGCAAAAAATCCGTCGGAGGGAAAGGGGCCCAGGGCCATGATTTTTTCCTCCCTGGCAAGCTCAAGGGCCGGTTTTATGATAGTGCTTTCTTCGCTTCCGATAAGATCTTCTTCACCGGCATGCGGGTTCAGGCCCAGGACAGCGATGCGCGGTTTTCTGATGCCGAAGTCCCGTATGAGAGAGCTGTTAAGCAGCCGCAATTTCCCGACAAGCATCTCGACCGACAAAAGCCCGGGAACTTCCGAAAGGGCAACATGACCTGTGGCAACCGCAACCTTCATCATCCGGCTTACCATCACCATAAGGACATCGGGTGCTCCGAATTGACTGGCCAGGTATTCGGTGTGACCGGGGAACTTGAAATTATCGGACTGGATATTGTGTTTATTGATAGGTCCGGTTACCAGGGCGTCAATTATTCCCTCACGAAGATCATTCACGGCACAGGCGAGCGACCTGAATGATGCATCACCTGCCATGATGGTCGATTTGCCCAGTTCAACCCTTATGTTATCATCAAGGCAGTCGACAATATTGACCCTTTTAGGGTTGGCTTCCAGAGCCGTTGTTACGGTGTTGAAGCTAAAATTGGTTATGTTAAGGGCTTTGCGGTGATAGGCCCCTACCTTGGGAGAACCATAAACAACAGGTGTGCATAAATCGAGTATCCTGCTTTCTGTAAGGGCTTTGATTATGACCTCGTAGCTTATGCCGTTAATGTCTCCCTGCGATATGCCTATGCGTATTTTGGAATTATCCATAAATCAAAATTCTGATACAATATTCAAATCCTGAAAAACATAAATTTACAACTATCTTTCACATCACGAACCTGCAGGCACCGAATAATTTTTATCCTTGCCGGAATATTTTGCAATAAAATCAAATAATAATCTCACTCCCACGGCACTTCCGCCTTTTTTCCTGTAGCCTTCTTCTGAATGAAGGTAAGCCGGACCTGCAATATCCAGATGGATCCAGGGAAAAGACACAAAATGCTCCAGGAATTTACCCGCAGTAATGGCACCGGCATATTTGCCACCAATATTTTTGATATCGGCGATTTC